>NZ_JBSFDA010000102.1:10536-36843 GCF_053593675.1 Streptomyces sp. NPDC002156
CCGCCCGTTCGACCGCCCGCACCACCGGTCCCGCCCGTTCGACCGCCCGCACCACCGGTCCCGCCCGTTCGACCGCCCGCACCACCGGTCCCGCCCGTTCGACCGCCCGCACCACCGGTCCCGCCGGTACCACCGCCAGCACCACCGGTCCCGCCCGTTCGACCGCCCGGACCGCCTGTACGACCGCCCGCACCACCCGCACCGCCTGTACGAGCACCCCCACCACCCACACCACCCGTACTGCCCGCGCCGCGCATCCCACCCGCACCGAGCCGCGCGATCAGCCGGTACGTCCCGATCCGCGCCGGATCCCCGTCCCCGAGCCGCTCCATGCCCGCCTCCCCATGCGCCCCGCACCCCCTACCCCGTCGGGACACGCGACAACCTGTCGCGCAAAACGCCCGACCGCAGACAGGACGCCGATATCCCGCCGTCACCCGGGACACCTACGCTCCACGGCATGACCCCTCAGCCCAACCCCCAGGCGGGCGCGGCCGTGAAGGCCGCCGACCGCGCGCACGTCTTCCACTCCTGGTCCGCGCAGGAGCTCATCGACCCGCTCGCCGTCGCCGGTGCGGAGGGGTCCTACTTCTGGGACTACGACGGCAAGCGCTACCTCGACTTCACCAGCGGCCTCGTCTACACCAACATCGGCTACCAGCACCCGAAGGTCGTCGCCGCGATCCAGGAGCAGGCCGGGCGGATGACGACGTTCGCGCCCGCCTTCGCCGTCGAGGCGCGGTCGGAGGCGGCCCGGCTGATCGCCGAGCGGACCCCGGGCGATCTCGACAAGATCTTCTTCACCAACGGTGGCGCCGACGCCGTCGAGCACGCCGTGCGCATGGCCCGGCTGCACACCGGCCGGCCCAAGGTGCTGTCCGCCTACCGCTCGTACCACGGCGGCACCCAGCAGGCCGTGAACCTCACCGGCGACCCCCGCCGCTGGCCCTCCGACAACGGCACCGCCGGGGTCGTACGCTTCTGGGCGCCCTTCCTCTACCGGTCGAGGTTCTACGCCGAGACCGAGGAGCAGGAGTGCGCGCGGGCGCTTCAGCATCTTGAGGACACGATCGTCTTCGAGGGGCCGTCCACCATCGCGGCGATCATCCTCGAGACCATCCCCGGCACCGCCGGCATCATGATCCCGCCGCCCGGCTATCTCGCCGGGGTGCGCGCGCTCTGCGACCAGTACGGGATCGTCTTCGTCCTGGACGAGGTGATGGCCGGGTTCGGGCGGACCGGTGAGTGGTTCGCCGCCGACCTGTTCGACGTCGTGCCCGACCTGATGACCTTCGCCAAGGGGGTCAACTCCGGCTACGTACCCCTCGGCGGCGTCGCGATCTCGGGCGCCGTCGCCGAGACGTTCGCCACTCGCGCCTACCCCGGCGGCCTCACCTACTCCGGGCACCCGCTCGCCTGCGCCGCCGCCGTCGCCACGCTCACGGTGATGGCGGAGGAGGACATCGTCGGCCAGGCCGCCCGCACCGGCGAGACCATCATCGGACCGGCGCTCACGGAGCTGGCGGCCCGGCATCCGAGCGTCGGCGAGGTGCGCGGTACGGGTGTCTTCTGGGCCCTGGACCTCGTACGGAACCAGGAGACCAAAGAGCCGCTGGTGCCGTACAACGCGGCCGGCGAGGCCAACGCGCCGATGGCCGCGTTCGGCGCCGCGGCGAAGGCGAACGGGCTGTGGCCGTTCATCAACATGAACCGGACGCATGTCGTCCCGCCCTGCAACGTGACCGAGGCCGAGGCCAAGGAAGGGCTCGCCGCACTGGACGCAGCACTGTCCGTCGCCGACGAATACACCGAGGGACGGTAAGAGGACGGCGGGTAAGCGCAGGGGAAACTCCGCAGGGAACCCGAACGCGTAAGGTGACGTGCTCGTAGACATATGCGAGTACGTCATCCACACGCGCGAAGGGGGAGGGTTCCGACCATGCCCGCCAGCAGCGGCAACGGCGCCGTGACCCGTAGCACCCTGCGGCAGCAGATCGCGGACGCGCTCCGCGACGAGGTGCTGGCCGGGCGTCTCCAGCCCGGCCAGGAGTTCACGGTCAAGGAGATCGCCGAGCAGTACGGCGTCTCCGCCACGCCCGTGCGCGAGGCCCTGGTCGATCTGTCGGCCCAGGGCCTGCTGGAGGCCGACCAGCACCGCGGCTTCCGTGTGCACGAGTACTCGCTCGCCGACTTCCGGGGCATGATCGAGGCCCGCGGCCTGGTCACCGACGGCATGTTCCACGGGCTCGCGAAGGGCCTGCCGCTTGTCCCCGAGGGCAGTACCGGGGGCAGTGATGGCAGTGCCGCGAGGACCGCTCCGAGTGGTTTCGCCGCCGACAGCCCCGGCCCGCGCGGTTTCTTCGTCCGCGCCGGCGACCCGCGTGCCGCCGCCGCCCTCGCCGGTGTCCGCCGCCGGGGCGAGGAGGCCAGACGTGCCGCGACCGCCGGTGAGCTGAACATCCTCATCGGCTACGACCTGCGCTTCTGGCGCGAGCTTGGCGCCCTGTTCGGCAACCCGTACCTCACCGACTTCCTGCACCGGCTGCGCGTGCAGTCCTGGGTGTGCGCGGTGCAGCATCTGAGCCGGATCGCCGATCTGCGCGGCCGGCTCTGGTCCGACCACACCGAGGTCGTCGACGCGCTGACCCGCCGCGACCTCGCCGACGCACACCGGATAGTCGACTCGTACGACACCCACTCCCTCGCCCTGATCGAGGGCCTGGCGAACCTCCGCGCCGAAAACACCGTCCTCACCACAGAGGAGGACGGGAAAGAGGACGGGAAAAAGGAACACGAGGGGAACGGGGACACCGCCGAATGAGCGCTCCCACCCGTACGACGGCCACCCTCGACCTGACCGTCGTCGTCCCCGCCTACAACGAGGAAGCCCGCCTCGGCCCCACCCTCGACGCCATCACCGGCCACCTCCGGGAGAACGAGGGCCGCTGGGGCGACTGGGAGGTGGTGGTCGTCGACGACGGCTCCACCGACGGCACCGGCGCCCTCGTCACCGCGCTCGCCGACCCCCGGGTGCAGCTCGTCACCAGCCCGCGCAACCGGGGCAAGGGCCACGCCCTGCGCCTCGGGGTGGCCGCCTCGCGCGGCGCCCGCGTCCTGGTCACGGATGCCGATCTGGCAGCTCCCATAGAGGAGTTGGAGGTCCTGGACAAGGCGCTCGGCGAAGGCCACGCGGCGGCGATCGGCTCCCGTTCCGTCCCCGGGTCGACGATCGAGCACCACCAGCACCGGGTGCGCGAACTCCTCGGCCGGGCCGGCAACCTCCTCATACGCAGGGTCGCCGTCCCCGGCATACGGGACACCCAGTGCGGCTTCAAACTGTTCGACGGCGACCGCGCCCGTACGGCGTTCGCCGCGTCCCGGCTCAACGGCTGGGGCATCGACGTCGAGGTCCTCCAGCACTTCCGCCGCGCGGACTGGCCGGTCGCCGAGATCCCGGTCCGCTGGGCCCACCAGTCCGGCTCGAAGGTACGCCCGCTGGACTACGCCCGCGTCCTCGCCGAACTGACGGCCCTCAAGGCACGCGCGGTCCGCCCGGCCGACCTGTTGGCCGTCACCCTCTTCCTCCTCATGGCCGTCGCCCTGTACGCGGGCCGCTGGGCCGATCCGAACGGCCGCTACCTCCCCGACTCGCTCCAGGACCAGAACCAGTGGGAGTGGTTCTTCGCGGTCACGGCCCACAACATCAGCCACTTCCAGAACCCCCTCTTCACCGACCTCCAGGGCTTCCCCGACGGTGTGAACCTCATGGCCAACACGGTCATGCTCGGCCTGTCGGTCCCCTTCACGCCGATCACGCTCCTCGCGGGACCGGCGATCTCCCTGGCCCTGGTGATGACGCTCGGCCTCGCGGTGACGGCGACGGCCTGGTACTGGCTGATCGTGAAAAGGGTCGTACGGCAACGGGGAGCGGCCTTCGCCGGCGCGACCCTGGCGACCTTCGCACCCCCGATGATCAGCCACGCCAACGCGCACCCGAACTTCGTCATCCTCTTCATGATGCCGCTGATCATCGACCGCGCGCTGAGGCTGTGCGAGGGCGAGCGGGTGCGCCGCAACGGCGTGATCCTGGGCCTGATGGCGGCGTACCAGATCTTCCTCGGCGAGGAACCGCTGCTCCTGGCGGCGATGGGCATGATGCTCTTCGCCCTCGCGTACGCCGCCGTACGCCGGGACGTGGCGAGGACGGCCTGGCGCCCGCTGCTGCGGGGTCTGGCGATCGGCGCGGCGGTCTGCTTGCCGATCGTCGCGATCCCCCTCTACTGGCAGTTCTTCGGCCCGCAGAGCTACCACAGCGTGCTGCACGGCGACAACGCGGGCAACAGCCCGATGGCGCTGCTCTCCTTCGCCGAGCGTTCGCTGATCGCGGGCGACGCGGACAGGGCCAACGCCCTCTCCCTCAACCCGACCGAGCAGAACGCCTTCTACGGCTGGCCGCTGGTCGCCCTGGCCTTCGCGATCGTCGTACGGCTGTGGGAGCGCCCGGCGGTGAAGGCGCTGGCGTTCACGGCGGTGGCCGCGGCGTTCCTCTCGCTCGGCCCCAAGTTCCGTATCCCGCTCACCGACACCGTGCTGCCGGGCCCGTGGGCGCTGCTCGCCAAGAAGCCGCTGTTCGAGTCGGTGATCGAGGGCCGGGTGGCGATGATCTGCGCACCGGCGCTGGGCATGCTGCTGGCCGTAGCGGTGGAACGCCTGGCAGCCACCCGCAAGCTCTCCACTCAGTACTTCGGCACGCTGGCGGTCGTCCTGGCGGTGCTGCCGATCGTCCCGGCCCCGCTGAAGTCGGTGGAGCGCGTGGACGTGCCGCCGTTCATCGCGGACGGCATGTGGAAGTCGTACGTGGGGAAGGGCGAGTCCCTGGTCCCGGTGCCGTTGCCCGATCCCGGCAACGCGGAGGCACTGCACTGGCAGACAGCGGCCGGCCTCGGCTTCAAGCTGCCGGGCGGCTACTTCAACGGCCCGTACGGTGACGACCGCGTCGGCATCTACGGCGCCTCGCCTCGCTTCACGTCCAACATGCTGCGGGACGTCCGCTACAACGGCGTCGCGCCGACGATCGGCGACAACTGGCGGGCGCAGGCCAAGAAGGACTTCGCGTTCTGGAAAGCGGGCGTGCTGGTGCTGGCCCCGCAGGGGAACGACGGGGTGCTGCGCGAGACGCTGGAACAGCTGACGGGGAAGCCGGGGAAGTGGACGGGCGGGGTGTGGGTGTGGGACCTGCACGACGGGGCATGACCCGGTGACCTGTTCTTGTCGGTGTCTGGCCCATCACACGGGGGCCTGACCCACCGGCGACCTACTACGCTTCCCTGACTGCTCCGCCCGACCCGACACCTGTGATGCGAGGAGTGCTCCTTTGGCCTGTGACCTGTGGCTGGTCCCACTCGTCGACGTGCTGTGTCACACCCCCGACAACCCCTTCGCCGAGGAACTCGCCCTCTACGACAAGGTGCTGGGCGAGGCGGGACTGCCGCCGGTGCCGGTGTACTCGTACATGCCGGGCCTGTCCGGCGACGTGGCCCCCATCGCGGGCTTCGACTACGACGCGCTGCACTTCCTGCGCCGCGCGTATCTCCTCCAGGTGTGCGGTCTGCCGGTGACGCCGGTGGGCGAACTGGGCGGGGACTACGAGCAGTTGCTGGAGATGTTCGAGGCGACCGCCCAGCAGTCGCACCTGGTCTGGCACTACGACCACGCGGGCGCGTACGTCCCCGTGGACTTCCCGCACCCGCTGACGAGCGACGAACTCCTCGAAGGCGGCGGCCCGTTGGGCTCGTCCCAGACCCTGCTGCGGGAACTGGAGTTCGTGGCCCCGTCGATCGGCATCGACCCGGCGAACCCCCCGCTGGCCCCGGCCCCGCCGCTGACCCCCACGTCCCTGGAGGAACCGGCGGCACCGGCTCCCTTCGACGCGAGCCCGTTCGCGCGGGAGCGGCATGTGTGGCTGGGCCTGAACGCGGCGGCGACGAGGAGTCTGGCGCAGGGTTCGATGATCGTCTTCAGCTGAGCCCCGACACCGGGGGGTTCACCGAATGTGGGAGAGCCCCTTCTGCAGGTCGTCGGCGTTCATGATGGGGGTGAAGGAGACCTTGGCGTTGAACTGGGTGAAGAACAGCTCGGCGGTGGGCGGCATTTCAGAGCTGTCCTGCATGTCGATGACCAGCCAGCAGGTCCGGCAACCGTCCTCGGGGCCGAAGTAGGCCGCCTCCGGCTTGAGGAGGTCCATAGCCTCCTTCAACAACGTCGGCAGCTTGCCGCTGCGTATGCCCTCGTTGCCCTTCTCCGTGTCGAACTGCGCCTTGAGCAGGACACGCATGACACTCACCTTCTCCTGACGGGGGTTTTAGGTGTGCTTGATGCGTTTCCAGCCTATTCCTGTTGCGGGAGGTTGGCGCGCACACGTTCACCCCGCCGGGGCGGGACCGATCCCAGGCGTGGGAGCGGCCCCACCCCGGCCGACGGTGACCGTCAGCCCTGCTCGACGATCCGGATCGTACGAACGCCCGTGCCGCGATAGCGCGTGGGAGTCCTGGTCAGGACGGGTCGCCCACGAGGCCACTCCACGGTGGGCAGGGCAAGATGGAGCACGTGGGCACCGCTCCAGTCGGGCTCGTCCTTGCCCCCCTGCCCCTCCTCGCCCGCGGCGGCCGTCCGCAGGCGCTTGCCCACGGCGGCCGCTCCCGCGAAGTCGAGCCCCTCGATGTTGACGGACGGCAGCGCACCGACATGCTCGGCGACCCCCGCCCGCTCAAGCTCGGCGGCGGCCAGACTGAGCGCCGGGACATAGACCCGCAGGGCGGGGTCCTTCTCGGCCTCGACAACCAGCCGGGAAGCCATGCTGTTGCCCGCGCCGAGCGCGAGCGCGGCGGTGTCGTCGAAGATGACGGCACGCGGCAGCGGGTACGACTTCCCCTCGGTCACTGGACCTCCCCGATGCGCCCGGCCTCGAGGTCGGCCCACAGCTTCTCGCCGGCCTTCTCGTCCTCCTCGGTGTAGGGCCTGCCGAGGAAGTGCTCCTCGACGTACGCCCGCGTCTCCTCGTACCGCTTGCGCAGCTCTTCCTTGGTGGGCGTGGCCCCGGCCAGCTCCGCCACCAGGTCCCGCATGCTGATCCCGCGCTCCCGCGCCAGCTCCTGCAGACGGTCCCGGACAGCGGGGTCGACCTTGATCGTGGTGTCAGGCATGAGCACAGTATACCGGCGGTATACCGTCTCCGGGCGTTCGAGTGTGATGGTCATCGACACTCCGTTTCTTGCGAAGGACCCGGCACGCGGACGCGCGCCAGGAGTCTGTGGGCGCCTACGCGGGCGCGGGCCGCCGCCTCTGCAGCAGCAGCGCGCGGACCTCGGCGCCGCCGCGCCGCGCGGCCTCGCGGTAGCCGCCGGCCGCACCGGGCTTGCGGATCTCGACGGTCGTGACGGGTCCGGCGGTCGACCCGGCGGACGCCCGCGCCTGCCCAGCCGCGGAAGGTGCGACCGGCGCGGATGGCGCGACAGGGCGTTTGCGGGTCAGCCGGTCCTCGATGATGGCGCGCGGCGAGTACAGCCGCCGGGGCAGCCCCTGCGTCAGAGCGGCGCGCACCTGGGCGCTGCTCGCCCCGGCGGCCCACCACTCCTCGACCAGCGGCGCCAGCCGCAACGCGTCGTCGGCACCGAGTTCGAGCCGCGGCTCGATACGGGCCAGCGACCCGAGCAACCGCGCGGCGAGCGCGGTGCGCTCACCCGGCGGCGCCTCGGGCTCGGCCGCCGCCTCGCCGGGCGACGGCGGGGAGGGAGGTTCTTCTTCCCGGGTTCTTTCTCCCGAAGGGAGAGCGCCCGAAGCCCCGGATCGCGACTCGCCGGAGGCCAGGTTCTGGACTTCTTCGGATTCACCCGCAGGGGGTTCGTCATCGTACGGAGTGTCGAACACCTCGTACACGGTGGAGAGTTGCCCGGACTCCTCGTCCTTGCGCACCACCCGCCGCAGCTACCGGGATTCCTCCAGCTCATGCAGGGCGGAGGCGATCCGGGCCCGCCCTTCCTTGCGCTGCTCGGCAAGGGTGCGGATGGTCGCGCGAGCGCCGTTCGGAAGACTGAGGAGGTACGTCAGTACGCCTACGGCACACCAGGAGAGACTCCGGTCGCGGAGAAGGGCGTTGGAGAAGACGGAAAAGGCGCGCGTGGGCGTCGTACGATGAATACGCATGAGGAGCTCCTGGGCTTTTGCTCTTGATGCCGAGCCCCCGGGTGTTGGCGCACCGCGGGGGCGTTCTGTTGCCGTGACTCTAAGGGCACGCAGAGCGACGAACGCAAGCCGAACGGGCTTTTCCCGGGCGGAAGTTCGCGTTCTTCACTCTTCGGGGTGAAGCGCCGCCTTCAAGAGCAACGCGTGTACGAGGTGATCTCTCCCGGTTGGCCGATAACGCCAAGTCAGCGGCCACGTCTGCCCGTTGAGGGCGGGTACGGGGATGTACGCGACGCAACTCGGCCCGGACGCGAGACTGATGACGCCGGGCGGCCAGATCCGCCGGGTCGTCGCACCGACGGGCACGAGGAAGTAGACGGCACGACTCCCGCTCGCCTCCTCCACGACCGGCCCCGGCGCCCCGCCGGTCATCCGCGCCAGCCGGTCCGCGACCGCTCTGCCCTCGTCACCGTCGACCCGTACCGCGTCGAACTGGACGCCCGCCTTGCGGAGTTGGATGCCGGTGGACGGGACCCAGTCCGGGATATCGGGGGTGAGTGGGGGCTCGTCGAGGTTTACCTCGTTACTTTCCGTGTTCATGGAGACAGTTTCGGCAGGCAGGGCTAGCTTCTTCCATAACTCTGTGTCGAGGGTGCGTAGCTGTCGGAATTCGACGCGGGCCGGTGGTGACCAGTTGAGTTCGGTTGAGTTCGGGAGTGACCGGATGGCGAGTTCGGAGAACAGGATGGAAGCGGGGGGTACGGCACGTATGGTCGCCGCCCTCGCGAAGGCACTGCGTGAGCAAGCGGGGCTCACACAGGAGGAGTTGGGCAAGCTGATCGGCTACACGGCATCGGCGATCAGCGCGATGGAGACGTGCGCACAGCCCGCCAGCGACAAGATGCTCGTCAAGCTGGAGGAGGTGCTGGGGAACGGGCTGGGTGTCTTCGAGAAGGCCCGGAAGTGGATGCTGATGGAGAAGTATCCGGTTCGGTTCCGGGGCGCTGCGGCACTGGAGCGGGGCGCGGTCACGATCTCCTCGTACGCGACCTTCGTCATCGACGGCATCTTCCAGACCGAGCCGTACGCCCAGGCACTCATCCGAGGCGGCTTTCCGGCGGTCTCCGACCAGAAGCGGGAAGAACTCGTCGAGGCGCGGCTCGCCCGCCGGGCGCTCTTCGACCGCGACTCGGCCCCGATGATCGAACTGATCCTCGAAGAAGGCGTACTGCGGCGGCCGTTCGGCAGCTGGGACATCATGCGCGACCAGATGCGTTCGCTCGCCGAGGACGCCCAGCGGGAGAACGTGTGCCTACAAGTACTCCCGACGGACCGTGGGTTGCGCGGATCGCACGCTGGTGACCGCGGCCCCATGAAACTCCTCGTCACCGAGGACCACGACCACGTCGTCTACATGGAGATCGAGGATCAAGGCATCCTCATCAGCGAACCGCCCGAGGTGGCCCAACTCGCGCACCGCTATGCGAAGATCCGATCACAGGCTCTGAGCCCCGACGACTCACTCGGCCTCATCGAGCAGTTGGCAGGATCGGCAGGAGGGGAACCATGAGCGACACCGGCGCACTGCGGTGGTTCAAGTCCAGCTACAGCGACAGCGGCGGCGGGGACTGCGTCGAAGTCGCCTACACCTGGCGCAAGTCGACGTACAGCGACGACGGCGGCGGCAACTGCGTGGAGATCGCCCCCTGCCCCCACACCCCCACCACCGCGATACACGTCCGCGACTCCAAGAACCCGACCGGCCCGAACCTCACGGTGACCGGCGAGGCCTGGGGCGCGTTTCTCGGACGTACCGCCTGAACCACTGCAGCGCTCATCGGCGGGGCCCCGAAGTGGCCGGAGCAGACCTGTACGAAACGGCATACACGCACGGACACTGACCCCTGACGCCAACCTGAGGGGACAGGAATGCCGGAGGCGACACCTGAGGATGTGCTGGTCTCCTACACCGACTTCATCCAGCGCTGCCAGAGTCTCACCATCAGCCACCAACGCAGCTACCCGGCCGCCGTCCACGTGCGGTCCGCCCAGGAGCTGGTGGACAGTGCCCGCAGCCTCATCGATGTCCTGGACCGGTATCCGGGGGTGATTGACGCCCAGCCGCTTACCGGCGAGAAGATCGCCACCGCTCTGCGGCTGGCCGTGCCGGCCCTGCTGGTCCACTCCCGCTACGTCACTCCGCCCATGTCCGGACTGCCCTTCCTGCTCGACCAGCTGACGCGAATCGACTACCACCTCAACGTAGGCAGGATGGAAGGCCGGCTACGCGAGGCCGGACAGGCACTGGAGGACATCAGGCGGGGCATCATCGATGTCCCGCACACCGAGGCCGCCCGCGACACCGCTGCACGTCGGCGCACCCTGGTCCGCAGGGTGCTGCACGTCTCCCACCGCTTGGTGCCCTTCCTCACCACCGCCACCGCTGTGGCCTGCGCACCGCTGCTGCTCCCGGCCGTGGGCAGCATCGCCGCCGCCCTGGCGGCCGTCGGATCCTCGCTGGCCGGCGTCCTGCTGCCGTCAAGGGACGAGCTTCGCGCTTGCTACCACAGTGAGCCGGGTCCCCCGGTCGTCCCGCAGTCCGATTTGCTGGCGACGGCGGCCAAGATCTCACTGGACGAAGCCGCAAAACATCTACCGCCCCCGCACGATCCCGCCCGGCAGGACTGGGCCCTTCTGGCCTGGCAGGCCGCCGACCAACACCTCAACACCCTGCTCGCACAGGCCGGTGATTCCACCCCCAACAAGACCCGCCAGTCCCTTGTCGATCGAGCCAGGCGCATTCGAGCCTCCATCGACGCCCTCATACCCCCACCAGACCCCCCAGACCCCCCAGACATTCGGCACCGCCGCACGAATGGCCCGCACCTCGGCTGATGGCCTCCCGCACACAGCACCTTGTATCGAGCATTTGACACAAGATCCCGACCAGGGCATCTTGTACCCACTGCTTGATACAAGATGCCCCGGGGGGATCTCCGCATGCTCGACACCGTCCCGCTGCAGTCCCGGTTCCTCGACCACGCCGACCACTACGCCCGCTGGTCCGGGCTGGCCATCGGCACCGAAGCGGCACGGCAGCTCGTGACGATGCGCAGCGGCGACATCACGATGCCCCTCGTGTTCGCCATCACCGCTTTCGGTCTGTGCGCGGTGGGCGGTGTCCTGCTCGGCGACGCCCTGACCCTGCGTCCCCAGGAAGCGGTACGCACCGCGAGTCTCGCCCCGCGCCTGGTCCGGGACCAGGTGCCGCCCCGCATGACGCCCCTGCTTCTTCTGCAGGCGGCGTCCCTCGTCGCCCTGCTGGTGATCGGTGCGGTCACCGCCTCCGCCGACCCCGGCCAGGCGGGCAGAGCGGGGAGTGTCCTCTCCGTCACCTGCGAAGGGCTGCGCACATCCCTCGGTCCATGGCCCGGCCTGTACTACAGCGGCCCCATGTTCGCCGCCCTCGCGGTCGGAACCCCCGTCTGCGTCTGGGCCCTGCGCCGTATCGCTCACGGCCCGGGCGACGACCAGCAGCGCCGCGACCGCGCGTGGGCGATCACCGGAGCCTGGGGGCTGCTGGTGTCGACCCAGGTGCTGCTCGTCGCGGTGATGGTCCTCGTCGCGCTCACGGAGCGAGCCTGCGCCGGCCCGCTGGGTGCCGCCGCCATCGTGGCGATCTGCCCCCTGAGCCTGCTCGGCCTGTTCACCTTCGGATGGTCGCTGGTCACCGTGGTGGCACCCCGGGCGGTCGACGACGAGGCCGCCCGCGACGGGATTCCCGACGATGAGTGAGCCCGCCGTCCGCGTCGACACCACCAGCCAGGTACCGCCGTACGAGCAGATCCGCGCCCAGCTCGCCGCGCTGATCCGCACCGGCCGGCTGGTCACGGGCGAGCGCCTGCCGACCGTGCGCCAGCTCGCCGCCGACCTCGATCTGGCGCCCGGCACCGTGGCCCGCGCCTACCGCGAGCTGGAGGCCGCCGAGCTGATCCGCACCCGCCGTGGCGCGGGCACCCGGGTCGCGGCGCTCCCGTCCGAGCCGTACGCGCACGATGCCGACCAACTGGCCACGCTGGCCCGGGACTTCACCTCCGCCGCCCGAGCACTCGGCGCCGGCACCGAGGACATCCTGACCGCCGTCCGCCACGCCCTGGACCTGGGGCCCGCCTCCTCGTCGGCCCCCGCCGACAGCGGGGCGGGCGGCACCAGGACGGCGGGCGTCGGGGCAGGCCCCGGACGCCCGGGAGCCGCGGGAGCCGCGGGGGCGGGATGATGCCGACGACACTCACATCCCGCCCCTGCCCCCCAACCCCGCCCTCAGGCCCCGCTCACCGGTGCCTGCAGTTCCGTCACCCAGTCGTCGCGGTTCTCGGGGCACTCCAGGTTGATTTCGCGGGGGTAGCCGTTCGACCGGTAGCCGTTGGCGTCTATCCAGTGGGCCAGGGTCTGGGCCGTGGGGAGCACGGTGTCCATCGAGCCGTGGTGCATGATGGTCGCCGCCCGGTCGAGGGGCGGCAGGTCGAGGATGCGGAAGTCGCCGTCCTGGACGTCCTGGAGCGGGGCGGAGACCGTGACCGCGGCGTGGACGCTGATCCTGCCGCCGCCCTCCGGGGCGTCCTCGTAGTAGGCGATTCCGGGGCCCGTGGGGGTGATGCCCGCCGAGTCCAGGCGCCTGAACAGCTCGTCGTAGAGCGGGCCGATGACCGGGGTGATGTCCTCGGGCTCGTAGCTTGCGGCGGTCGCGGTCAGCTCCGCCACCCGGACCGTGGGGACGTTCTTGACGACAACGTCGTTCGTGGGCATGTGCCCCTCGCTCTCGATCGCTCGGAGCCTCGCCTCGACCTGGACCAGCCGTGCCCCGGCAGCGGCCACGGCGGTCTCCAGTTCCGCTCGCCTGAGCCGCAGCATGCCGCGCAGTTCCTCGGCGCCGACCTTCTCGTCCACGATGTCCCGGACCTGCTGGAGGGTGAATCCCAGGTCCTTGAGCGCGATGATCCGGTTGAGGCGGGCGAGCTGGGCGGCGGTGTAGTGGCGATAGCCGCTGGCAGGGTCGACGTGGGCCGGGCGCAGCAGGCCGGTGGCGTCGTAGTGACGCAGCATCCGGACCGAGACGCGGCCGTGCCGGGCGAAGTCTCCGATGGTGAACATGATGTCTCCGAGCTGACCGCCTGACACGGTGTGAGGGTCAAGAAGATACGTCAGGATGATGTGATGGATCATCGAATTGATCATCACTTCGTCGGTATCCCGGAGTTGACCGAGTCGACCGAGTCGACCGGCGTCCCCCGCGTCGCCGTCGTCATCGATGTCATGCGTGCCTTCACCGTGGCCGCCTGGGCCTTCTCGCGTGGGGTCGAGAGGATCGTCCTGGCCTCGACGCTGAGTGAGTCGCTCGCTCTGAAGGAGAGCCGGCCGGGGTGGCTGGCCCTGAAGGACGGGCCTCCGGCCCCCGGCTTCGACGCGGTCAACTCGCCCGGTCTGCTGCGGTCACGCGACCTCGCCGGGCGCACGCTCGTGCAGAAGACGACAGCCGGAACCGTCGGCGCGCTCGCCGTCGCGGACGCGCCGCTGGTGCTGTGCGCGAGCTTCGTCGTCGCCGGGCCGACCGCGCGGTTCCTGCGGGGTGAGAACTCCGGTCCGGTGACGTTCGTCGTCACCGGTGAGGACGGCCGGGCCGACGAGGACCTGGCCTGCGCCGAGTACATCGGGCGGTGCCTGGCGGGGGGCGAGGTCGAGGTGGAACCGTATCTCCGGCGGGCACGGGGGTCTCGTGCCGCCGCTGATCTCGCCGGTGGGCTGCGCAGCGGCTTCCACCCGGACGACGTCGAACTCTGCCTGGAAGTCGACCGGTTCCCCTTCGCCATGATCGCTCGCCGGGAGGAGTCCCTGATGGTCCTCCGGCCCGTCGCGGTGCCCGACCTCCCGGCCTGAGTACAGGAACAGGCCCGGCATGTAGCGGATGTTTATGCACATTGGCTATCCCTGGTATCAGAGGTACTCGGCCATCCAGGGGGACACCGATGCTTGTTGTGGGTGTGGAGGCGTGGGGGGAGTTGCTGACCGGGCTGTACGGGCGGCAGGTCAGTACCCGTGCCGAATCGGACCAGCGGTTCCGGGCGAGGTGCTGGTTGCGGGAGCTCGGCGCCGTCCGGGTGTCCGTGGCGCACTGCCCGGCCGTGGAGATACGGGACGACGCGGCCGGGTTACGGGGCGCCGGACCGTACAGAGAGTGTGCGGCCCTGTATCCCCGGTACCACCTCGCGCTCGTGCTGGGCGGCGAGTTGGTCCTCGACCAGGCCGGGCGTACTGCGCGGGCCGAGCCCGGGGGCATGGTGCTGTTCGACACCGCCCGGCCGTTCCGGATGCGGCTGGCCGCCGCGGACAACGCGGTGGTCACCGCGCAACTGCCCCAGACCCTGTCGCCCGCCCCCGCGCACTCGGCCGCCGCGCCCGGTGGCCCGCTCGCCGTGCTGGTCGCGGAGTTCCTGGCGGGACTGGCGCGGGACACCACCCCGTACCGGCCCTCCGACGAGCGGCGACTGGGCATGGTGGTCGCCGACCTGGTCCGTACCCTGCTCGGCGACGACCACCGGGCAGCCGCTCAGGAAACTCCGGCAACTCCGGTGCTGCTGTGCCGTATCCAGGAGTACGTCCTGGACCACCTCGGCGACCAGCGGCTGGCGCCGGACCGTATCGCCGCCGCGCACCACATCTCCACCCGCTATCTGCACCGGCTCTTCGAACGGCAGGAACTCACCGTCACCGCCTGGATCAAGGCCCAGCGGCTGGAACGGTGCCGACGCGACCTGGCCGACCCGCGGCTTCGCCACCTGCCCGTCCACGCCATCGCGGCACACTGGGGCTTCGCCCAGGCAGCCGACTTCAGCCGGGCGTTCCGCGCCGCGTACGGCAACACCCCCACGGGGTTTCGCGCGGGTGCGCTCACCGACAAGGAACAGTGCGCGCCACGCCAACGACACGCCTCCGACGCCCCAGCAGACTCATGGGACGGACGAGGCACGGCAGTTGCCGTCCTCCCCTCGCCTGCCTCACCTGTCGGTGGACTCAGCAGGCCTCAGTAGGACTCAGCGGTAGGACTCATGGGGGAAACAGCATGACCGAATCCGAGGCGAACGTGACAGCGAAGGCGGCGGCAGCCGCACCGCGGGCGGTGGAACCGCGCGGCGGTGCCGGGGTGTTCGACGTCGACCCGGACCAGAGCAAGGTGAGCCAGGACCCGAAGGTCGTCGTCAAGGGCGACATCGCCGTCTTCCCCGAGAACGGGGAGGTCTGACATGGGTTCCGTGGAAGGGATGCTCGCGCAGATGCGCAAGCTGCTCGGCACCGGTGAGACCCCGCCCGGGTCGAACACCAACCTCATCACCAAGTGGTACGGCTTCAACGACGCCTGGTGCGACATGACCGTCAGCTACGCCGCCGCGCACTCGGACAATCTGAGCGCGGTGATGGGCAAGTTCGCGTGGACGGTCGCGCACGCGAAGGCCTTCCAGTCCAAGGGACGTTGGCACTACGGGCTCGGTGGCGTCCGGGCGGGCGACGTGGTGTTCTTCGACTTCGACGGAACCCGGTCCATAGGCAACATCGAACACGTCGGTGTCGTCGAGGCCGTGCACTCCAACGGCACCATCACGACCATCGAGGGCAACACCAGCGACAAGGTCATGCGCAAGAGCCGCAATTCGTCCGTGATCGTGGGCTACGGCCGCCCCTCCTACGGCAACGCCCAGCCGCTGCCGCCCACCGACGGTATGCTGCGCCGCGGCTCGAAGGGCGCCGCCGTCAAGACCCTCCAGCAGAACCTCAACACGGTCATGGCGTCGAAGCTGGTGGTCGACGGGGACTTCGGCCCCGCCACGGAGACGGCGGTGAAGGCCTTCCAGAAGAAGTACGGCCTCTCGCCGGACGGCGTGTACGGGCCGGCGTCGATGGCCATGATGAAGTCCGCACTCAAGGGCGGCAGCAAGCCGCACCAGCCCACTCCGCGGCCGCCCGCCGCCGGAAAGCTCACGGTCGACGGCCAGTTCGGCCCCGCGACCTGCGCCGCACTCCAGCGCTCGCTCAACTCGCACGGCGCGAAGCTCTCCGTCGACGGCTCCCTCGGCAAGCTGACGAAGAAGGCCCTCCAGACCTACCTGAAGGTGACCGCGGACGGCGTCGTCGGCCCGAACACTGTCAAGGCCCTGCAGAAGAAGGTGGGCGCCGGCGTCGACGGACAGTGGGGTCCGGACACCACCCGTCATCTGCAACTGGCGCTCAACGCGGGCAAGTTCTGACCGCACACCGAGTAACGCCGGGTAGCCCCATGGGCCCCGTGGGCTCCGCACGCCGTGCTGTACCGCGGCGTGCGGAGCCGTTTTCGGTGCTGCGTGGACCTGGGGCTTCAGGCGGCAGCCCGCGCGGATACGGGTACCACCGGCTGCCGGGTCGTCAGCCACGCGCTCGCGCCCGGCATCAGGTCAACCTCGCGCGGCCTGCGGAATCCAAGAGGCCGCAGCTGGTCCCCGTGGCGCGGGGACATCGTGATCGCGACGGCCGTCGCCGTCCCGGCGTCGACGGCTCGCAGGCCCGGGGTCAGCAGGTCGGCGGCCACCGTGTGGTCCCAGGCGCTGGTGTCGTCCAGGGTGCCGACGATGACCACCTTCCAGTGCCGTACGTCGGGGTTCACCTCCTTCGCCCACATCGGCAGGAGCGGCAGGTCCCGCGGACCGGTGGCCAGCTCGCGGGCGAGCAGGTTGCTGAAGCGGGTGTCCGGGGGCTCGGAGCCGACGCCGGGCGGCAGCCAGACGGCAGCCGCGAGGAGGCCGCCCTCCGCACGCTCGGCCACCCAGATCCGGCCCTCCTCCAGGGCGTAGTGCGCCAGCACCAGCCGCATGGCGCTCTGTGTCCGCTCCCAGTCCGGCGCCGAGTCCTCCGTGGGCCTGCACGAGGACGGGGGCGTGGCGATCATGCGGACCACCGCGGGTACGTCCACCAGCGCCGCCGCACGCACGGCCGTCCGAGGGCGGAGTTGAAGGATCGTCGTCATGGTGCTGTTCTCCGTTTCAGGTTCAGGCAGCCCGGCTGGTGCCGGTGAGGATCGGGGTGGGGCGCAGGTGAGGTACGTGCACGTCGAGGTGGACGGGCCGGTCGTGCCGCGGTTCCGGCAGGGGCTGGGGCTGGGGCTGGGGGCGGCTCAGCAGGACCACGCCCCGCCCCGCCGCCACCGCGCCGGCGAGGGCGAGAAGGGCGCCCGTCCCCCCGTACTGGAAGCCCTCGCCCAGCAGCGTGACGCCGACCGCCGACGCTGCGACCGGGTTGACGAGGGTGAGGAGGGCGAGGGGGCCGCCGAGGCCGCTGCCGTACGCCTTCTGGGCGAGCAGCAGCCCGCCCGCCGCGAAGGCGACGGTGAGGACCGCGACCACCGCTGTGCTCCACGACAGCGTCGGCTCGACCGCGAGCTTCTGGGACAGGGTGGAGCCGACAGCGGAGGCGATGCCGGAGGCCGCCGCGAAGGCCAGGCCGGCCAGGGAGGAGGGGCCCGAGGCGACGCGTACCAGCGCCGCGATGAGGAGGGCGGCGGCGAGCGCGACCACCAGGACGCCGGTGCTGCCCAGGGTGTTCGGCGTGCCGCCCGAGGCCGTCACCGTCAGCAGTGCGGTCAGTCCGGCGAGCGTGAGGGCCATACCGCGCCACTGTGTGCCCGAGGTCCGGCGCCGGGCGACCAGCGAGCCCAGGGGCACCGCCACCACGAGCGTCAGTACGCCGAGCGGCTGCACCAGGCTCAGGGGTCCGTAGCGCAGGGCGACCACGTGCAGCAGCGCGCCGGCGGCGTTGAGGAGGACCGCCCACCACCACGAGCTGCGGACGAGCGCGCCGCGCAGGTCGGACGTTCCGGCGGCGGTCCGCTCCTGGACCACGGCGGCCGTGGCGTAGCAGAGCGCGGAAACGAGGGAGAGAGCGACGGCCAGGAGCACTGGAGAGGTCGTCATCGCGTATTCCCATCGATACGAAACGGTTTCGTACCGACAAGCTACGACGCCCCCGATCGAAACGCAAGCGTTTCTTTAGTGGAGATCGGCGCCGGAGTCGACGCATCCGGACAAAAACCGAATTCTCCCGCAACCATCCGGCCCCAGCGCCGTCTATAAAGCGCAGGGGTTCACGACCACGACGTATGTACACGTCAGGCACGTCCGCACGCGTCAGGCACGTCCGAGTCGGCACTGCGCATCTCGCACACCACCAGCGAATCCGGGGGGATTCATGTTTCGCACCATCCGTATCGGTCGTCGCCCACTCGCCATGGGAACGGCCGGCGTGCTGATGTCGCTGGGCGCGGTGGCCGCCGCGCCCGCCGCGTGGGCCGAGCCGGGGACGCCGACCACTCCGTCGGCCGGGCCCGCGCAGACCTGCTGCAACACCACGCTGTCCGTGGACGGGCCCGCCGCGGTGGGGCTGGCCGGGCAGCCGGTCGAGTTCACGGAGAAGATCACCAACACCTCCGCCACCGAGTCGCAGAACCTGTTCCTCAACCTGGTCGCGGACGCCGGGCCCGGCATGCCGAAGAACGGCCTGGCCATGTACTACCGCACGGACGGCGGGGCCTGGCAGCAGGTGCCGATGGAGTACACCAGCGGTTCGTTCCAGGGGGCGCTGCCGATCACCATCACGCTCGGCCCGGGCGAGAGCCGTGTCCTCCACCTGCGCCTCGGCCTGCCCATGGGCGAGCCGCACAACGGCAACAGCGACGGTGGAGCGAGAGCCGTCCAGCTGACCTCGTCCGTCGGAGCGGCGGACGGTTCCTGGGTCCTTCAGGCGCGTGACGTCCGTACGATCCCGGTCCAGGGCCTGACCGCCGGGCTCACCGGGGTGCCCTCGACGGCCCTACGCGGCGGAGCGCCCGTCGAGTTCGAGGCCACGCTGGCCAACCCGACGCCGTCCGAGTACCTCAACCTCAACAGCGTCCTGTTCACCGACACGTACGCGACGGTGCAGGTGAAGCGGGGAGGTGCCTGGGTCACGCTGCCGCCGGTGACGGCGACCGCCGAGCCCGGCCGGGTCGGCCACTATCTGCGCGAGCGCGACCACAAGGCCCCGGTGGGCAGCAGCAGTTCCGTTCCGGTACGGATCTCCTGGAAGGACGACGCTCCGCTCGGCAGGACCACCCTGACCCAGAGTGTCATCGTCAACGAGGGGTCCGTCCCGTTCCGGGGCACGTACGTGGGTGCCGCGTCCGCCCAAGTGGCCCTGGGCGGCGGACAGTCGGCGTCACCGAGTGCGAGCCCGAGCCAGACAGCGAGCACGGCTCCGACGCCTTCGGCCTCCACCTCGACCGGCACCACGGCCACTCCCACGCCCGTACCCACCACACCGCCCGCCACCTCTCCGGCCAACACCGGCACGCAGTTGGCGAGCACCGGCGGCGACGGCGGCACACTCGCGCTGTCCCTCGGCGGCGCCTCGCTGGTGTTCGCCGGAGGCTCCCTGGCCGCCTACACGCGGCTGCGGCGCCGCGCGTAGGGAAGCCGGGGAGGGCTCAGTCGGCGAACACCGCCGTCCCGCCCTGCGTCAGCTTCCAGTTCGTGACCGCGAAGTCGGCGGGGTTCAGACTCCCCTTCGACGTCACGTAGTCGATCATCAGCTGGCGGATCTCGTTCGTGGAGCTGTACGCGATGTCGGCGGCGGCGATGTGCGGATAGCCGCTGCCGCCGTTGGCCCGGTAGTTGTTGACGGCGACGACGAACACCTGGTCGTCGGCGACCGAAGTCCCGTTGTAGGTAAGGTTCTTGATGCGGGAGCCCTCGGCCGCCGCGATGTCGATGTCGTACGAGACGCCCGCGGCGGTGTCGTACATGTAGTCCCAGAAGCTGTTGGCGTTGGTGAGGGTCGCGGTGTCCACGGACGTGCCCGTCGGCACCTGGTGGTAGTACTTCGCCGCGAACTCCAGGTAGTCCTTCAGCTGAGCACCCGTCAGCTTCTTGCCGTACAGGGTGTTGTCGTAGATGTAGAGCCCGGCGATGTCCTTGATGGTGACGCTGCCGGCCGGGATGTCGGCGGTGCGGGAGAAGGGCGCGGCGACCGAGATGAGGGGAAGCGCGGCGTCGGACGTCGACAGGCCCGCCTTGACCGTGTCCATCTGGACCTGGTGGATGAAGTCCATGATCGGGACGTCCTTCCAGCAGGACTCCGCCGCCGAGAGGTCCTCGGTGCAGCTGCCGACCGCGGTGTTGACGTACTTCACGACCAGCTCGTGGTCGGCCTCCAGGAGCTTCCTGATCTCCGGGTCCTCGTCCACGGTGTTGGGGTTGAGGGTCTGCGCGGTCTTCTTGGTGACCTTCCACTGCCCGCGCACGAGTTCCAGCTCGAAGTCGAAGACGCTGAGCCGGTAGCCCCAGCAGTACGGCTCGGAGAGGAGGACGTCCTCGTCGGTCTCCTCGTTCTTCACGGTGTACGAGGGCACCTCGACGTGGGTGTGGCCGACCAGGATCGCGTCGATGCCGGGGACCTGCTGGGCGACGAGGTTCGAGGCGTTCTCGACGTACGGCAGCTCGTCGCCGTAGGACGAGGAACCGTCGAGCCCGGAGTGGTCGGTCAGGAAGACGACGTCACAGCCGAGCGCGCGCAGCCGGGGCACGTACTTCTTCGCCTGCTCGACGAGCCCGGGGAAGACCATCCTGCCGCTGACGTTGTCCTTGTCCCAGAGGGCGATGCCCGGGTTGGTGAGCCCGAGGATGCCGACCTTGATGTCCGGGGCGCCCGGCACGCGGATCCGCTTCACGGTGTACGGCGGGAAGGCGGGCTTCAGCGTCTTCGCGTCGAGCGCGTTCGCGCCCAGCAGCGGGAAGTGACACTGGCTCTCGAACTTCCTGAGGACCTCGATGCCGTAGTTGAACTCGTGGTTGCCGAGGGCGGCGGCGTCGTAGCGCATGTGGTTCATGGCGACGGCCATCGGGTGCTTCGGGGCGCCCTTGTCGGTGATGGGCCGCACGCGCGCGAAGTAGTAGGCGAGGGAGGTGCCCTGGATGATGTCGCCGGCGTCGACGAGCAGGACGTGCTCCTCGCCCTTCGCCGCCCGCTGCTGCTTGATGAGCGTGGCGACCCGGGCGACACCGACGGAGTTGCCCTTCGTGTCGGAGTAGGCCTTGTCCAGGTAGTAGTCCCAGTCGAAGACATGGCTGTGCAGGTCGGTCGTGCCCAGGATGGAGAACGTCCAGGTCTTCGGGCACTTGGCGGGCCTGTGCCCGGCGGGCTTGGGCTGGGCTGCCTCGGCGGTACCGGCGCCGGCCGCTCCCGCGACGGCGACAGCCGCGCCGGTGACGGCCGACTTCTGCACGAACTCACGGCGGTTCATGGGCGAGATGGGCATGGGGGAACTCCTGAGCAGTCGATGGCTACACGCGTAGAGCGTGGCGGCACACCCGTCGCCCAGGAACCAAGAACAGGCCATGACAGGCCATGTCCCGGTCAATTCCAGCGAAAACCGGGGGCCCCGCCCGCCCCGTTAACCCCCTGTGAACCTTGTGTCAGTGGTGTGACCTACGCTTCTCTTCACTGGCTCTACACAGAGACCAAGTGGCCCCGCTTCAGGGGCACTTTCGTACCGGGGGGTTCGAAAACATCGTGCACAGACGCACTCTCTCGACCGCGCTCGCGGTCGCACTCACATTCGGTTCCGTCGCGCTCACGACCGGCGTCGCGGGTACGGCCATGGCGGACGACCAGCGGGACCTGGGCATCGTCTCCTTCGGTGACATCGTTGTGGACGGCGTCCACCAGCGGGTCTTCGTCAGCGACCCGGCCAGCGACCGGATCGTCGTCACGGACTACAAGGGCAACTTCGTCCGGGAAGTGTCCGGCCTGGGCGGCGTCAAGGGCCTGGAGCTGTCGGCCGACTCCGGCACCCTGTACGCGGCGGTGCCCGACGGCGTCGGCGACACCGGCGACGCGATCTTCGCCATCGACACGGCCACGGCGACGGAGTCGGCCCGGTACGCGACGGGTGACGTCGACCCGCGGTCCGTGGCCCTCGCGGGCGGCAAGCTGTGGTTCGGGTACGGCAGCATCACCGACGGCGGCACCGGCAACATCGGCTCGGTCGACCCGACCGACCCGGAGCACAAGGTCACCCTGGACACCGACACGACCCAGCCGTGGACGTCCGCGCCCGTGCTGGACGCGGCGCCGGGTTCGAACACGCTGGTGGCGGGCCTGCCGGGCGCGACCAGCACCGAACTGGGCGTGTACGACGTCTCGTCGGGCACCGCGACCGCCACCGCGCGCACGACCGTCACGGGCGGCCGACTGCGCGACCTCGCGGTCACGCCGGACGGCGGACGGGTCGTCGTGGCCGCCCAGGACCAGGTCAGCCAGGTGGTGTACAAGACCTCCGACCTGACGACGGCCGGCAAGTACACCAACGGCCAGGGGTACGCGAACGCCGTGGCCGTCGCCCCCGACGGCTCGGTCGCGGCGGGCAACGACACGAGGTACGGCCAGGGCCTGAACGTCTACAAGCCGGGCGGCACGACCTCGGTCCGGGACTACACCCTCAGCAGGTCGGACGGCACCGGCGGACTCGCCGACGCGGGCCTCGGCTGGGCCCCGGACAGGTCCCGCCTGTTCGCGCTCACGGCCCTGAACGGCACGTACGAGCTGCGCATCCTGAACACCCCGACGAAGGCCGTCACCAGCGTCTCCGTCACCGCCCCGACCAAGTCCAACCGGGCGAAGAAGCTGACGGTCAAGGGCAAGGTCACCAGCAAGGTCGCTGTCCCCGCGGGCGCCAAGCTGACGATCACCCGCAAGGACCTGGAGAACCCGAACGGCCGGAAGATCGGCAGCGCGACGGTCGCGTCGAACGGCACGTTCTCCTTCACCAACAGCCCGCCGGTCGGCGGCAAGGTGACGTACACGCTGTCGTACGCGGGCGACGCCGACCACCTGGCGTCCTCGGGCTCGGACGCGGTCGAGGTCTCGCGCGCGGCGACCACGATCCGCCTCTCCAACAACAAGAAGACGTACGACTACGCGAAGAGCGTCAAGTTCACGGCGCACCTCGGCAAGACGTACAAGAACCGCAAGGTCGAGATCTGGGCCGACCCGTACGGCTCCGCGCCGAACAAGCTGGTCAAGGCCGGCACGGTCAACAAGAACGGCGACTTCTCGGCCACGTACAAGCTCACCCGCGACACCCGCCTGACAGCACGGTTCACGGGCGACGCGCGCTACGCGCCCAAGTCGGTGGCCAGCACGGTCTACACCAAGGTCAAGGTGTCGACGACGATCAGCCGCCAGTACAAGAACAAGAAGGTGTACGGCCAGACGTACGCCTACTTCCACCAGGCCACGAACCCGCTGTTCACGACGTCCATGACGGCGTACCCGAACCGCGAGCAGCGCCTGCAGATCGAGTTCTTCTACGACGGCGTCTGGTACGACGGCGGCTCGCAGTACTTCGCCCTGGACTCGGCCGGGATCTCCCGCGTCGAACTGGGCGGCGTCCACGACATCGGCTACCGCTTCCGCATCCGCTCGTCGTACATCGACGGGACCTCGGGCGACAACGTGAACGCGACGACGCACGGGGCGTGGAAGTACTTCATCTTCACGACGTGACATGACGTGAGAGAGGGGCACCCCGTCGGACGGGGTGCCCCTCATTACTTGCTCGGACACCACTTGCTCAGATGAAGGAGTTGACCTCGATCGTCTCCGTGCGGCCCGGGCCGACGCCGATCGCCGAGATCGGGGCGCCCGACATCTCCTCCAGCGCCTTCACGTACGCCTGGGCGTTCTTCGGGAGGTCGGAGAAGGACTTCGCCTTGGTGATGTCCTCCGACCAGCCGGGGAGGGTCTCGTAGATCGGCTTCGCGTGGTGGAAGTCGCTCTGGGAGTAGGGGAGTTCCTCGACCCGCTTGCCGTCGATCTCGTACGCCACGCAGACCGGGATCTCCTCCCAGCCGGTGAGGACGTCGAGCTTGGTGAGGAAGAAGTCGGTCAGGCCGTTGACGCGGGTCGCGTACCGCGCGATGACGGCATCGAACCAGCCGCAACGACGGTCACGCCCCGTCGTCACACCCCGCTCGCCGCCGATGCGGCGCAGCGCGTCACCGTCCGCGTCGAACAGCTCGGTCGGGAAGGGCCCGGCACCGACGCGGGTCGTGTACGCCTTGAGGATGCCGATGACCCGGCTGATCTTCGTCGGGCCGACGCCCGAGCCCGTGCACGCGCCACCCGCGGTGGGGTTGGAGGACGTGACGAAGGGGTAGGTCCCGTGGTCGATGTCCAGGAGCGTGCCCTGGCCGCCCTCGAAGAGGACCACCTTGTTGTCGTCGAGGGCCTTGTTGAGGACCAGGACGGTGTCGGCGACGTACGGCCGCAGCCGCTCCGCGTACGTCAGCAGCTCCTCGACGATCTGCTCCGCCTCGATCGCACGCCGGTTGAAGACCTTGGTGAGGAGCTGGTTCTTGCCGTCCAGCGCCGCCTCGACCTTCTGCGTGAGGATCGACTCGTCGTAGAGATCCTGGACGCGGATACCGACACGGTTGATCTTGTCGGCGTAGGTCGGGCCGATACCGCGCCCGGTCGTCCCGATCTTCCGCTTCCCGAGGAAGCGTTCCGTCACCTTGTCGACGGTGACGTTGTACGGGGTGATGATGTGAGCGTTACCGCTGATCAGGAGCTTGGACGTGTCGACGCCTCGCTCGTTCAGCCCGTTCAGCTCGGAGAACAGGACCGACGGGTCGACGACGACGCCGTTGCCGATGACGGGTGTGCATTCAGGTGTGAGGATTCCGGAAGGGAGGAGGTGCAGGGCGTACTTCTGATCGCCCACGACTACCGTGTGGCCGGCGTTGTTGCCGCCCTGGTAGCGCACCACATAGTCCACAGACCCACCAAGCAGGTCCGTGGCCTTCCCCTTGCCTTCGTCACCCCACTGAGCACCGAGCAGCACAAGTGCGGGCACGCGCGTACACCCCTTCCGGGCGGGGCATGTCCAAGGCCAGGGGCGTACGTGACTGAGCTCTCGGCTCATGCCTCGTACACCGGCGACCCTCATCGGCCGCAACCCGTCGGACCCGGATGCCCCGGAATAGACGAAGCCCCTGGCGCAATAGCGCAAGGGGCTCTTGCACAAAGATGCTACCCGAGGAAGCGAGGCATGACCGAGGTGGCGACTTCCGACCAGCTCCTCGTGGTCATCGACCCGGTCGCCCGGCGGACGGACGGCGAGTCTGTACGAATCGCGAAAGACGTGCTCAGCGCGGGTGCGACCACAAAAGTGTGCCTCCCGGACAGCCCCGAGGAATTCGCCCGGGTCCTGTCCAGGAGGGGCTCACGCCGACCGGTGGTGATCGGCGACGACAGGGCACTTCTCCGTACGGTGGCCCTCCTCCACCGGCAGCGGGAACTGGCCGGATGTGCACTGTCCGTCGTCCCGGTGGGCGCGGCCGGCGTCCTCTCCCTGGCCCGCTCGCTCGGCGTCCCCACAGGCGCGGTGGCGGCGGCCCGGGCGGTCCTGGAGGGCGCGGAGCGCCGCCTGGACCTGCTCGTCGACGACAGCGATGGTGTGGTGGTGGGCGCGGTACGGATTCCTGCGATACGGGGACCGGCCGGCGCCGGTGAGGTGGTGGTCGGTGCGGAGGCGGATGCTTCGGCTCACGCTCATCCCTGGCTGCGGACGTGCCAGTCACTGGTACGGACCCTGGCGGCACGGCCGACCCGGGGGGCACGGGTGACTCCGGTACCCGGCCCCGGCCCGTCCCGACTCCGCGTCGAGGTGGACGGGGTGACCCTCGTGGACCTCGACCAGCCCGTGGAGGCGGTGACGCTGACCCCCGGGGTGTCCGGGGGCGCCCGGGTGGAGGTCCGCCCGGTGTCGGTGGGCGCGGAGGCGTCTCCGCTGGGGGCGGTGGGGCGACGGGTGACGGTGTCGGGGGCGGATTTCCGGTACCGGGCGGATGCGGGGGTTGTGTCGGGGCCTGTGCGGAGGCGGGTGTGGGTGGTGCGGGAGGGGGCTTGGGGGTTGACGCTGCCGGGGTGAGGGGTGGGTTTTTCGCCCCCGCCGCCCCTACCCGTCCCATCCCTGGGGGCTGCGCCCCCAGACCCCCCTATGTCGCGCTG
>NZ_JBSFDA010000103.1:0-35916 GCF_053593675.1 Streptomyces sp. NPDC002156
GTCGGTGTCCGGGGCGGCGTCCGGGGCGGCGTCCGGGGCGGCGTCCGGGGCGGCGGCGCCGTCGGCCCGCCCCCCGCAGGCCCCCGCCCAGGCGTCCAACGGCAGCCAGAACCCCCTCCCCCGGCGTGTCCGGCAGGCCAGCCTCGTCACCGAACTCCGGGAGCCGCCCTCGTACCCCGCCGCCGAACAGCCGCGCACCGGCCCCGCCGGCGCTTCCGCGCCGCCCCTGCCCCGTCGGAAGGGGGCCAGGTCCGGCGCCACCGTCGGTGCCTTCCAGCGCCAGTCGCGGGCCTCCCGGCTCAGGCCCGACGCGGACAATCAGCCCGGACACCAGACCGACCACCAGCCCACCCACCCCTCACCGGGACCCGACCGGGCCCGGAAGGAAGACGGACGATGACTCTGCGAACCACTGCCACCAACTCCGACCTCGACTGGCTGCTCGACCGTCTGGTCGACCAGGTTCCGGGCACCCGGAACGCCATCGTGCTGTCCGACGACGGGCTGGTGGTGAGCCAGTCCAACAGCATCGCCCGGGTCGACGCGGAACGCCTGGCCGCCATCGCCACCGGTCAGCAGAGCCTTGCCCGCGGTGTCGGTGAGGTCTTCGGCGGCGGTGCCGTCCACCAGGTCATCATCGAGCTGGACGAACTCTGGCTGTTCATCAGCTCGGCCGGCCGGGGCACCCATCTGGCGGTCGTGGCGGACCAGGAGGTCGACGCCGAGATCATGGCCGTGGCGATGGACACCCTCGTACAGCAGGTGGGGCAGCGGCTGGGGACCGAGGTGCGGGTCCAGCACCTGGAGGGCGGGGGGCGTGAGTGAGCCACTGGGCGGACGCGTCGCCGGACGACGACGATGCCGAGGAGAGTCTCGTCCGGCCGTACACGATCACCCATGGGCGTACGGCCTCGGTACGTGACGATCTCACCCTCATCACGGTGATCGCCACCGTCTCGCCGGCCGAACGGCCCGGCGACCGGGGGCTGCAGCCCGAACACCGGGTGATCCTCAGGCAGTGCCGTACGCCCGTGGCGCTCGCCGAGGTCGCCGCCGGGCTGAATCTGCCCGTGGCGGTGACGAAGATCCTCGTCGGCGACCTCATCACGCTGGACCGGGTGACTGCCCGGCCGCCGCTCGCGGTGGCCGTCGGCCAGGAACCGGACATGACTCTTCTTCAGGCGGTGAAGGATGCCCTACTCAGACTCTGACGAACAGGCCGGGTCACAGGCGTCCGTGGCCGGGACGCCCACCGCGCCCGCCGCGGTCAAGATACTGATCGCGGGCGGCTTCGGCGTCGGCAAGACCACCATGGTCGGCTCCGTGAGCGAGATCCCGCCGCTGCACACCGAGGAGCAGCTGACCGTCGCGGGTCTCGGGGTCGACGACCTCGACGGGGTCGAGCGGAAGACCACGACCACCGTGGCACTGGACTTCGGCCGGATCACGGTGAACTCCCAGCTGGTCCTCTACCTGTTCGGGACGCCCGGCCAGGAGCGCTTCTGGTTCATGTGGAACGACCTGGTGCACGGGGCGCTCGGCGCGGTCGTCCTCGCGGACACCCGGCGGCTGGAGAGCAGTTTCGCGTCGATCGACTTCTTCGAGAGCCGTGGCGTGCCGTTCGTGGTCGGCGTCAACTGCTTCCACGGGATGCGGGACCGCACGGTGGAGGAGGTACGGGACGCGCTCGACCTGGACCCGAACGTCCCGGTCGTCATGGGCGACCTCCGGGAGCGGCGGGACAGCCGGGATCTGTTGCTGGCCTTGGTCAACCGGCTGATGGCGGGGCTGCCACCGGCGGCGATCGGCAGCTGACACGACGAGGGGCTCTCCGGTGACATCCGATCCGTCACCGGGGAGCCCCCCGTCAACTGCCCATACCCTCCACGGCTGTTATGGCCTTACGGCCGCAGCGTGGGCTCGCGCTCGATGTTCCGCTTGTCGAGCCTGGCGTCGTACGTCGCCAGCGGCTTGGCCGCCGACGGGTTGGACTGGACGGCGGTCGAGGCGACGCCCGCCCACTCCAGGATGCGGGCCGTGGCGAACGCCTTCTGCTCGGGGACCAGAGCCGCGACGTTCGCGCCGTGGTTCAGGCCGGGGGCGGTGAAGACGTACGAGTCCTTCGCGCCCTTGCCGAGACGGAACTGCTCGGCGCCCCAAGGGTCGTTCTGCCCGTACACGAACAGCATCTGGTTCGCGCGGTGCTTGACCCAGTTGTCGACGTCACGCATCGCCCGCGGCTGGAACGTCATCGAGATGTCCCGGGGGACGAACTCCCGCGGCGGCAGGTAGCCGTAGCGGATGTACTTCTTCTCGATGTGCGGGAACTTGATGGTGGGCGCGCCGAGTTGGGTGCCCGCCTGGTAGTAGTACGGCGTGTACGGCTCCAGGCCCTGGTCGGTGTAGAAGGAGAACCCGGCGATCGTGTCGATCGAGGTCCAGATGTCGTCGTCGGTCGCGTTCTTCGCGTCGGCCGGGATGGACTCGCAGTCGGCGAGCAGGCTGTACTGCCAGAAGCCCCAGACGTAGTCGAGGACGGTGGCCTCGTACGCCTTGTCGAGGCTGCCGATGGTGTCGAAGGTGAGGCCCTCGGCGGCGGCGAACTCCGCGTACCGCTTCTCCAGCGGCTCCCGGCGGACGAGCGCCTCGCGCTGGACGCCGTTCAGCCGGTCGCGGCACTCCTTGGTGCCGACGGTGGCGAAGAACCGGTCGTAGGCCGAGTCCTCGTTGTTCACGACGTCGTTGGGGGCGACGTACGCGACGACGCCGTCCATGTCACGCGGGTAGAAGCGCTCGTAGTACGTGGCGGTCATGCCGCCCTTCGAACCGCCCGTGGAGAGCCACTTCTTGGCGTAGATCTTCTTCAGCGCCGTGAAGACGCGGTGCTGGTCGCTGGCCGCCTGCCAGATGTCCAGCTTGGACCAGTCGGCCGGGTCGGGCCGGGACGGCGTGAAGAAGCGGTACTCCAGGGAGACCTGGTTGCCGTCGACGATCCGCGTCGGCTCGCTGCGACTGGGGTTCGTGTTGACGAAGTACCCGCTGGTGAAGAACACCGTCGGGCGCGAGACGTCCTTGTGCAGGACGGTGATGCGCTGCTGGAACGTGCCCTTGGACGGTCGCCGGTGGTCGATCGGCTGGGTGTACTCGAGGACGAAGTACCGGTAGCCGGTGTACGGCTTCTCCTGGATCAGGCTCATGCCCGGTATCGCGAGGAGCTGGTCCTTGATGTCCGCGCTACTGGTCGTTTGTGTGGTGCCGGTGGCCTCCGGCTGAGCGGCGGTTGCCGCTCCCGCCGTACTCAACGTGCCAATGAGCACGGTGAGCGCCAGCAGCCATCTGAGCGCCTTGCGCATGCACCCTCCCCTATGAAACATCTGTGCGCCGGAAGCTATCGGAGCAACTGCCGGACGCACCAGGGGAGATAGGGAAATCCCTCGGGCAGGGGATCAGTAAATAGGGTGCGAGCAGAGTGTCAGGAGGGGCTCAACACCGAATCCAGCCAGAACTGACCGATCCCCGCCCGACCGACCCCTTCACCCACACATGCCGCCGTCCCGCGTGCACGGTGACCGGGCCGGCCCGTTTCGAGAACTCGCCCTCGTCGACGACCGGGCGTCCGCCGCGCGCCCGTACGCTCACCGACATCCACTGGCGGACGCCGGGGCGTTTGGGCACGGTGACCGCGCAGACGTAGTTGCTGCGCCGGTAGATGTGCACCTCGCCGGTGGAGAAGGTCAGCGTCTTCGCCTTGCGGCCGGAGCACGGTGCGGCCGCCTCGGCGGTTCCTGGGCTGACGAGGGCGAGCATCCCGGACGCGGTCAACACGGCCAGTCCGAGCGCCATCCGCCGCCGTACCGAACCACCACTCACCGTCGCCCCTCCCGTCGCCGCCACTCACTACCGTACTGATGTACGGACGCACGGCACGTGTCGAACGGTTGCGTCAGGGAGGTCAGCGGGATGACGACGTGACCGGTTCCTCCTGGTCCGGGGTGCCTACGAAGGCTCGCCACAACTCTGCGTAGCGGCCGTCGAGTTGGAGGAGTTCGTCGTGGGTGCCGTCCTCCGCCACTCGGCCGTCGGCCATGACCACGACGCGGTCTGCGCGGGCCGCTGTGGTCAGGCGGTGGGCTACCACCAGGGTTGTACGGCGGCCTGCCAGGCGGTCCGTGGCCTGGTTGACCTGGGCCTCGGTGGCCAGGTCCAGGGCCGCCGTGGCCTCGTCGAGGAGGAGGATGTCCGGGTCGACCAGTTCGGCGCGGGCCAGTGCGATCAGCTGGCGTTGGCCCGCCGAGAGGTTGCGGCCGCGCTCGGCGACCTCGTGGAGGTAGCCGCCGTCGAGGGTGGCGATCATCTCGTGGGCGCCGACCGCGCGCGCCGCCGCCTCCACCTGGGCGTCGGTGGCGTCCGGACGCCCGTACGCGATGGCGTCCCGCACGGTCCCCTGGAACAGGTACGCCTCCTGCGGCACGACCCCGAGGCGATGCCGGTACGAGGTGATGTCGAGGTCGCGCAGATCGGTGCCGTCGACGGTGACCCGGCCGCCGGTCGGGTCGTAGAAGCGGGCGACCAGCTTCACGAGCGTCGACTTGCCGGCGCCGGTCTCCCCGACGAAGGCGACGGTCTGCCCCGCCGGAATCGTCAACTCGACCTCGCTCAGGGCCTCTTCGTCGTCCCCGTACGCGAAGTCCACGCCCTCGAAGGCGATGTCACCGCGCAGGGACAGCACCTCCAGCGGCTCCTCGGCGGCCTCGGTGGAGGTCCGCTCCTGGAGGAGTTCTTGAATCCGCCCCAGCGACACCGTCGCCTGCTGGTACCCGTCGAAGACCTGCGAGAGCTGCTGCACGGGCGCGAAGAACAGGTCGATGTAGAGCAGGTACGCCACCAGCGCACCGGTCGTCAGCGTGCCGTTCTCGATCCGCCCGGCCCCCACGATCAGCACCGCCGCAGCCGCCACCGATGCCAGCAGTTGTACGAAGGGGAAGTACACGGAGATCAGCCACTGCCCCCGGACACGTGCCCGGCGGTAGCTGTCGCTGCCCTCCGCGAACCGCTCACCGCCGGCCCGCTCGCGCCGGAAGGCCTGCACGATCCGCAGCCCGGACACCGACTCCTGGAGGTCGGCGTTGACCAACGACACGCGCTCACGGGCGAGTTCGTACGCCTTGACGCTCGCCCGGCGGAAGTAGAACGTGCCGACGACCAGCACCGGGATGGTCACGAACACGACGAGCGCGAGCTGTACGTCGATCACGACCAGGGCGACCATGATGCCGAAGAAGGTGACGACGGAGACGAAGGCGGTGACCAGGCCGGTCTGCAGGAACGTCGACAACGCATCTACGTCGGTCGTCATCCTCGTCATGATCCGGCCGGTCAACTCCCTTTCGTAGTAGTCGAGTCCGAGGCGTTGCAGCTGGGCGAAGATCTTCAACCGGAGTGCGTACAGCACGCGTTCGCCGGTACGGCCCGTCATCCGCATCTCGCCGATCTGCGCCGCCCACTGGACGACGACCGACACGAGGGCGAGCGCTGAGGCCACCCACACGGCACCCAGGGCGAGTTGGGAGACGCCCGAGTCGATGCCGTGCCGGATCAGGACCGGCAGGAGCAGGCCCATGCCCGCGTCCACGGCGACGAGCCCGAGGCTCACCAGCAAGGGCCGCCCGAAGCCGCGCAGCAGCCGCTTCAGCCCGTACGACTCCTCGGGTGTGACCGCGCGGGCCTCGTCGATGACCGGGGTGTCGGCGGCCGGGGGCAACGCCTCGACCTGGGCGAGGAGTTCGGGGGTGGCGGGCATGCCGTCGAACGCCGTGTCCTTGCGCTCGCGGTCACCGGTCCACAGCCTGGGGGTGACCCCGCGCTCGGCGTCGAACTCGGCGTCCAGCTCGTCCCGTACGGAGGTGTCCTCGGGCGGCAGGGAGGGCAGGGCGCGGCCGGGCGAGACGCCGCCCAGCTCGTCCGGGTCGGTCAGCAGCCGCCGGTACAGGGCGGAACGGGCCTGGAGTTCCTCGTGGGTGCCGAGGTCGGCGAGGCGTCCGGCGTCGAGGACGGCGATGCGGTCGGCGAGGCCGAGGGTGGAGCGGCGGTGGGCGATGAGGAGGGTGGTCCGGCCCTCCATGACGTGCTTCAGGGCCTCGTGGATCTCGTGCTCGACGCGTGCGTCCACCGCGGAGGTGGCGTCGTCGAGGACGAGGAGGCGGGGGTCGGTGAGGATCGCGCGGGCCAGTGCGACGCGCTGGCGCTGGCCGCCGGAGAGGGTGAGGCCGTGCTCGCCGACCTTGGTGTCGTAGCCGTGGGGCAGCTCGGCGATGAAACGGTCGGCCTGGGCGGCTCGCGCGGCGGTGAGGATCTGCTCCTCGGTGGCGTCCGGACGGCCGTACGCGATGTTGTTGCGGACGGTGTCGGAGAAGAGGAAGGAGTCCTCGGGGACGAGCCCGATGGCGGCCCGGAGCGAGTCGCTGGTCAGCTCGCGGACGTCGTGCCCGCCGATGAGGACCGCGCCGCGCGTCACGTCGTAGAAGCGCGGGAGGAGGAGGGAGACGGTCGACTTGCCGGAGCCTGACGACCCGACGACGGCGAGGGTCTCGCCTGCTCGGATCTCCAGGCTGAGCCCGTCGAGGACGGGGCGCTCGGGGTCGTACCCGAAGGACACGTCGTCGAACTCGACGGTGGCCGGGGCGTCGGCGGGCAGGTCCTTGTGCCCGTCGGAGATGGAGGGCCGGGTGTCGATCAGTTCGAGGACGCGTTCGGTACCGGCCCGTGCCTGCTGGCCGACGGTCAGCACCATGGCGAGCATCCGCACCGGGCCGACGAGCTGGGCGAGATAGGTGGAGAACGCGACGAACGTACCGAGCGTGATGTGCCCGCCCACGGCCAGCCAGCCGCCCACGGCGAGCATCGCGACCTGCCCGAGCACGGGCACGGCCTGGAGGGCCGGGGTGTAGACGGAGTTGAAGCGGATCGTCCGCAGCCGCCCCGCGAAGAGCCGCCGCCCGACCTCCCGGAGCTTCCCCGTCTCCTGGTCCTCCTGCCCGAACCCCTTCACCACACGTACGCCGGTCACGGCGCCGTCGACGACGCCCGCGACGGCGGCGGCCTGGGCCTGCGCGTACCAGGTGGCCGGGTGGAGCTTCGTACGGCTGCGCTTGGCGATGATCCACAGGGCGGGCGCGACGGCGAGGGCGACCAGGGTCAGCGGGATCGACAGCCAGGCCATGATCGCGAGGGACATCAGGAAGAGCAGCAGGTTCCCGATGGTCATCGGGAGCATGTAGAAGAGGCTCTGGATCAGCTGGAGGTCGCTGGTGGCCCGCCCGACGATCTGCCCGGTCGACAGCTCGTCCTGGCGGCGCCCGTCGAGCCGGGTGATCGTCCCGAACATCTCCGTCCGCAGGTCGTGCTGGACGTCGAGGGCGAGCCGGCCGCCGTAGTAGCGGCGGATGTAGGTGAAGACGTAGACGAGGACGGCGGAGACGACGAGCGCGCCCGCCCAGGGAGCCATGGAGCGGGTCTTGTCGCCAATGACGTCGTCGATGATCACCTTGGTGATCAGCGGGACGACCGCCATGAGGGCCATACCGCCGAGGGAGGCGCCCAGGGAGAGCACGACGTCCTTCGGATACCGCCAGGCGTATCCGACCAGCCGCCGCGCCCATCCCTCTGCTACCGGCTCCCGCCCCCGTTGGTCTGTCACTCCGGTGCCTTCCGTAGATCCACACGTCCATACTCCGCCGGTAGGCACCAACGCGGGCGGAAGCGGATTTCATCCCTCCGCAACAAACACGGCTTATGCCGTACGGACCCGCAGGAAGTAGAAACGGGTCGTCTGTACGGCGTTCTGGTTGTCGTCGCTGACCAGGAGGACGCGCAGGCCGCCATGGGTACGACCGGTGATCACCATGCCCTCGATGTTGTCGAGGAGGGGGTTGGGCTGGGGCTGCTTGGCGGTCGCTCCCAGTGACGGGCAGTCCACTATGTCGGCGAGGAGGGTTTTGCGGACCAGCCGTACGCCGTCGTCCTGCCCGGTGAGGTTCTCGACGCCGCTCGTGTCGGTGGCACGGCGCGGGTCGGCCAGGTAGAGGCGGACGGTGTTGCCGACGCCGGCGGTGAAACCGCGCTCCAGGACGAGGAGACGTCCGTCGGGGGTGGCCGCGACCTCGGGGACGCCGAGGTTGGTGTCGGTGCGGTAGGCGTACTGGGCGCCGAGAACGAAGGGGCCGAAGGGGCCGCCCTTCCGCTCCCAGGTCTGCCAGCGGACGATGCCGGTGGAGTCACCGGAGATCGCGTACTCCATGGAGGCGAGCAGCGTACGGCCGCCGGGGAGCAGGGTGAGCCCCTCGAAGGTCTGGTTGGTGGTGGCGCGACCGGCCGGGGCGACCTGGAGCGCGGCCGGTACCGGGAGCCGGTCGAGGATGCGGCCGTCGCGGGAGTAGCGGCGTACGGAGGGTTCCGTCTCGGAGGAGACGAGCCGGGTGCCGTCCCGGTCGACGACCAGGCCCTCGGAGTCGAGCGCGGCGCCGGTCTCGTCGGCGAGCGGGACGACGCTCGTCGGGCTCAGGGTCCGCCGGTCGAGGGTGAAGAGGGAGGAGCGGTCGGAGAGGGCGGCGAGGTCGCCGTTCCGGTCGACGGCGAGCGCGGAGAAGTTGCCGACGAAGGTGCCGTCGTACGTCGTCTTGTCGAGGGCGTCGGAGAAGCGGTCGATGGAGACGGTGGGTGAACAGGCGTTACTGGCGTTACTGGTAGGGGAGTTGGCGTGGGCCGGTCCGGCGGCGGTCAGGCAGGTGGCCGCCGCCAGGCCGGCGGTGAGGGTGGTGAGTACGGTTCGCAGAGATCGCTGGGGTCGCAGGCGCATGGCGGTCACCGTAGGTCGGGTCGGTGACGACCGGGAGGCGCTGCGGTGAAGTCGGCCTGTGATCAGCTCGCTGCGAGGTCCCTGTGAACGACCTTGGCGACGCGTTCGATGGTCGTGATGCCGTAGTTCCAGGTGCTGTTGCCGTGGGTGAGCACGGAGATCATGTAGTCGTGGCCGCCGCCCTTGAACGAGCCGACGCTGTGCACCCGCCAGCCGTGCGAGGCGCGCTGAAGCCAGCCGTTCTTGACGTGCACGGAGACACCGGAGGGCACACCCTTCGGCGTACCCCAGCGCTGGGACGCGATGACCTGGTTCATCAACTTCAGGATGTACGCACGGGAGTTGTCGGTCAGGACCGTGTTGTGGATGGTGGTGAGCGCGAGGAGCTTCTGTTCGTCGCGGGCGGTGATCTGGGTGAGCCCCCAGTAGCCGTTGGCGCCGGGCTTGGTCTGGGTCATGTTGGCGGCGGCGAGGAAGCCCTTGATCTTCGTCACGCCGAGCTGGCTCCACAGCTTGGTGGTGGCGGCGTTGTCCGACTTGGTGATCATGGCCGTGGCGCGGCTCTTCTCCGTGGCGGTCAGGGCGCGGCCGGTCTTCTGGGCGTCCCAGAGCAGGGTCGCGAGGACGGTCACCTTGACGACACTGGCGGAGTCGAAGGCGGTCTGCGCCCGGTACACACAGGTGGTCTTGGTGGAGCGGTCGAAGACGCCGACGCCGATGGAACCCTGGCGCCCGGCGAGGGCGGAGGTGATGTCCCGCTTCAGCTTGGTGGCGAGGGCGGGCTTGGCCGACGTACAACTGACCGCCGCGGTGGCGGCGTTGGCGGGTGTGGCGGTGGCGAGCAGCGACAACACGGTCGCGGCACAGACGGCGGCGCCACCGAGTACACGGACACGCGCGGATCTGGATATGTGGTGAGTCATAGAGGTTCCCCATCCCCGTGAAAGACGTCAGCGGCCCCCCGGCACGCTGGTCTCCTTTGACTCACATGCACGTACGAATGGTTGTACGCCTGCCCGATTTCCGTTGGGTAAAGCATGCACCGCACGTAACGCACTGTTGCCCGTATTCACAGGTGGCCCCCAGCTGCACCACAGCCCTCACCCACCCCCCGTCCAGACGATTCGATGGTGACATCTGCCACCGATCCACACCCCCACGCTCCGGAGACCCCCGTGGCCGCGGATCCCGCGGCCCCCGCGGCTCCACCGGCCCCCACCGCGCCAGGTACGCCCGGCACGCTCGAGAAGGCGCCGCGCTGGTCGCTGCCCGCGCTGCTCGCGATCATGGTGCTGGCCGGAGTCCTGTACTCCTGGAACCTCTCCTCCTCCGGCCTCAACAGCTTCTACAGCGCGGCCGTGCTCAGCGGAACGCAGAGCTGGAAGGCGTGGTTCTTCGGCTCGCTCGACGCGGGGAACTTCCTCACCGTCGACAAGCCACCCTTCGTCCTCATGGTCATGGGCCTGTCCTGCCGGGTGTTCGGCTTCGGCACCTGGCAGATGATGGCGCCGCTGATCGCGTCCGCGCTCGGCACCATCTGGATCCTGCACTCCTCCGTGAAGCGGGTGTTCGGACACGCGGCGGCGACTGTGGCCGCCCTCGTCCTGGCCCTCACCCCGATCACCGTGGCCATCAACCGGGACAACAACCCCGACACACTGCTGGTCTGCCTGATGGTGGCGGGCGCGGCACTCGCGCTACGCGCCACGCGTGACGGCAGGCTGCTGCCGCTGCTCGGCTCGGCGGTCTGCTTCGGCCTCGCCTTCAACACGAAGATGCTCCAGGGCTACATCGCCCTGCCGGCCGTCTTCGCGGTGTACCTCTTCGCGGCCAACCTGGGCCTCGTGAAGCGGATCGTGAACCTGCTGCTCGCGGGCGTCGCGCTCGCGGTGGCCAGCTTCTGGTGGGCGACGGCGGTCTCCCTGGTCCCGGCCGACGAACGCCCGTACATCGGCGGCTCGACGGACGGCAGCGCCTGGAACCTGATCATGGGCTACAACGGCCTCGGCCGCGTCCTCGGCGGCGAGGGCAACGGCGGGGGCGGCGGTGGCGGAGGCGGCGGCTTCTCCGGGACCGCGGGCATCGGCCGGATGTTCAACGAGATCCTGGGCGGCCAGATCTCGTGGCTGATCCCCTTCGCGGGCATCGCGCTGGTGGGCGGCCTGGTGCTGATCGGCCGGGCCCCGCGCACGGACACGACCCGCGCGGCCCTGCTGATGTGGGGCGGCTGGACCCTGCTCCACTACCTGACCTTCGCCATGGCCGAAGGCACGATGCACCCGTACTACACGACCGCCCTCGCGCCCGGTATCGCGGCGCTGTGCGGTGGCGGCGGAGTGCTCCTGCTGCGTGCGTTCCGCACCGACAAGCGCTGGGTGTGGGTACTCCCGCTGGCGCTCGGCATCACGGGCATCTGGTCGATCGTGCTGCTGCGCCGGACGTCCGACTGGAACGCGTGGCTGTGGCCGACGATCGCGGTGCTGATGGCACTGGCGATCACGGGTCTGCTGGTCTTCCGCACCGGACGCCGAGTCCAGTTGCTGGCGGCCTCGGTGGTCGCGGCGATCGTCGCGGCGGTGGCCGGCCCGGCGGCGTACTCCTTCGCGGAGACCTCGGCGACGGGCGGCGGCATGGGCGGTACGAACCCGACGGCCGGTCCTTCGACGGGCGGCGGCATGGGTGGTCCGGGTGGCGGCGGGGGCGGTGGCAATCGCGCGGGCGGCGGCTTCCCCGGCGGTGGCGGCCAGGGCCAGCAGAACGGCCAGCAGGGCCAGCAGGGCGGTCAGGCCGAGGGTGGTCAGCAGCAGGGCGGTCAGATGGGTACGCCGCCCAGTGGCGGTATGCCCAGCGGGGCACCCGGTGGCACCGGTGAGCAGGGTGGTGGCCAGCAGGGTGGCGGGATGGGTACGCCTCCGGGCGGCACGAGCGGCACCGGCGGTGAGACCGGCGAGGCCGGCGGTCAGCAGCAGGGCGGTCAGCCCAGCGGCATGGGCGGTGGCGGCGGAGGTATGGGCGGCGGCATGGGCGGCGGCGCCAGCACTGAGCTGATCACGTACCTGAAGAAGCACCAGGACGGCGCCAAGTGGCTGCTGGCGGTGTCCAATTCGCAGGGCGCGGCGCAGCTGATCGTGAGCAGCGGCGAGCCGGTGATCTCCATGTGGGGCTGGACCGGCACCGACAAGGCGATGACCCTGGCCAAGCTCAAGGAGCTGGTGAAGAAGGGCGAGTTGCACTACATCCAGCTCGGCGGCGGCATGGGCGGAGGGGGCGGCATGGGCGGCTCCAGCCTCAGCTCGGAGGTCACGGCGTGGGTGCAGGAGCACGGCACGGCGGTGAAGGAGAGCGAGTACAGCACCTCGTCGAACTCGACGACAGAGGAGAGCGAGTCGGGCGACACGCAGACGAGCACTCAATCCACGTCGTCGATCTACCGCCTGGACGCGTCGGACGTCAGCTGAGCCCGAAGGACAACGAGTGGCCCCCGACCGGAACGCCGGTCGGGGGCCACCCCGTTTCCAGACGCTCTCTTGCCCTCCCCTTGGCTCTACGCGCGTCAAATCGAGCCGAAATCAACCGAGTTGCCGGACTCCGTCACCCAACGGACACGCGCAGTTCATTGCCCGAAACGCATGTCCATGTCACGCTCCCGGATGTCCCGCTCAATCGACACGCGTAGAACGGACACCCCCGATGCCCGCGACGCAGATACGCCGCAGCCGTTGGAAGGCCGTGGCGCTCGCCACGTCGACCGTCATGGCCGCCCTCGCCATCCCCACGATGGCCGCGACTCCGGCCGGCGCGACGACGACCGCGTACGACGCCACGTACTACAAGAACGCGATCGGAAAGACCGGCACGAGCCTCAAGTCCTCGCTGCACACGATCATCAGCAGCCAGACGAAGATCTCGTACTCCGCGGTCTGGAACGCGCTCAAGGTCACCGACCAGGACCCGAACAACAGCAGCAACGTGGTCCTGCTGTACAGCGGTGTCTCGCGCAGCAAGTCCCTCAACGGCGGCGACGTCGGCGACTGGAACCGCGAGCACACCTGGGCCAAGTCCCACGGCGACTTCGGCGAGGCGATCGGCCCCGGCACCGACCTGCACCACCTGCGCGCCTGCGACGTCCAGGTCAACAGCACCCGCGGCAACCTGGACTTCGACAACGGCGGCAGCTCGGTCACCAACGGCGGCGGCAGCACCGTCGACTCCGACTCCTTCGCACCGCGCGCCGCGGACAGGGGCGACGTCGCCCGCATGATCCTCTACATGACGGTCCGCTACGAGGGCGACGACGGCTGGGCCGACCTGGAGCCCAACGAGAAGGTGGGCAACGGCAGCAACCCGTACATGGGCAAGCTCGCCATCCTCAAGGCGTGGAACGAGGCGGACCCGCCCAGCGCCTTCGAGGAGCGCCGCAACGACCTCATCTACACCAACTACCAAGGCAACCGGAACCCGTTCATCGACCACCCGGAGTGGGTCGAGGCGATCTGGTAAGCGGTCCGGCAGCGGACGTACGCCATACCCTGAACGCCCCGTGATGCACGGGGCGTTCGGTGCGTCCGGACGGACCTCTGCTTCGCGTGGGAACGACGGATATCGGGCGGTCAACTGCTCTACTGCCGTGTCCGGGCGACGAGTTCGGCGAGCAGTCGAGTACGGGGGATCATCGTCACGATCTGCACGTGCTCGGTGTCCGCGTGGGCCCCGCTGCCGACGGCACCCAGACCGTCCAGCGTCGGACAGCCCACGGCGGCCGTGTAGTTGCCGTCCGAGGCGCCCCCGACGGCAACTCCCCGCAGCGGTTCCTGGCCCAGCTCCGACGCGATGCGGGAGGCCAGGCCGAACAGTCCCACGGAGGAACCGGGCTCCATGGGCGGCCGCTTCCTGCCTCCCAGTACGGTCAGCCGGGCGCCGGGGGTCCGGGCGGTGAGCCCTCGCATGAGTTCGTCGGTCCGGTCCTGCGCGGCAGCCGTCGGCACGCGTACGTCCACGGAGATCTTCGCCGACTCGGGCACGGTGTTGAGGGTGCTGCCGGCGGACATGAGGGTGGGGGTGATGGTCAGGGCACCGAGAACCGAGGAGTCTTCGCCACCAACACCGTCAGGACTGGCCGAGGCCCCGAGATCGGCGATGGCCAGCACCTGATGAGCGGCCTCGACGGCGGCGTTGATCCCCTTGTGGGGCTCCAGCCCCGCATGGGCGGCCTTGCCGTGCACCACGACCTCGTACCGCGAAGTGCCCTTGCGGGCGGTCTTGAGCGCGCCCGTCTCATCGGCGGACGCCTCCAGCACAAAGGCGGCGGCGAGTCCGCGCGCGGACTCCTCGATCAGCTCCCGGGAGGTAGGAGAGCCGACCTCCTCGTCCCCGGTGACGAGCACGCACACCCCCTCCGGCGACGGCAGGGACGCCAGCGCGTGGAACATCTGCACGAGCCCCGCCTTCATGTCGAGAACCCCGGGCCCCCGGGCAACCCCGTCGACCACCGACCAGGGATGGGTCTCCAACGAGCCGCCCGGCCACACGGTGTCGTGATGCCCCACGAGCAGCACGCGAGGGGTCCCGAAGGTCCACCGCAGATGGGTCACACCGTCGACCACGATCGTCTCCGGCGCAGCGCCCAGCAGTCGCGCGCCGAGGGCACCAACCACACCAGCACTGCGGGCAACGGCGTCATGGTCGGCGGAGAAGGACTCGCAGAGGACGAGTTCCTCAAGATCGGCAAGCATGGCGGGCAGAGCTATCACGTTTCCCCCTCGGACTGCGGATCGGCGACGTCAGGAGACGTTACGAAAGGGCAAGCCATTCCACCAGCGACTAGATTGCATGGAACCCATGCACTGAAGGAATGTGAGCGAGAAGGAGAGGAGGAACGGTGTTCGAGACCGACGCACTACGCCTACTGGTGACCGTTGCGGACACCGGATCGTTCACCGCGGCAGCGATCCAGCTGAACTACACGCAGTCGGCGGTGTCCCGCCGGATCGCCACCCTCGAACAGCAGGCAGGCGGCCCACTGTTCGAGCGGCTCCCCCGGGGAGTACGCCTGAACCCGGCCGGCCAAGCCCTGCACCGCCACGCCACGGACGTACTGGAACGCCTGTCGAGGGCGCAGCAGGAGCTGACGGTGATCCATGCGGGCCACGGCGGGATGCTCCGAGTGGGAGCCTTCGCGACGGCCAACATCTCCCTACTACCCGCCGCGCTAAGGGAGTTCAGGCGGGCCAGACCGAAGGTGGAGATCGTGGCGGTGGAAGGTAGGAGCGCGACGCTGATGGAGCGCCTGGCGGCGGGCGCACTCGACCTGGCCGTGGTCAGCGACTACCCCTCCGGCCTACCCTCGGCCGAGGGCACCACAACAACCGCACTCCTGACAGACGAACTGTTCGTAGCCCTCCACCACGAACACCCCCTGGCCGAAGCCGACTCGATCAACCTCCGCGACCTACGCGACGAGGCCTGGCTCCAGGACGCGTACGGCGACCGCCCCACGATGCTCGCGGACGCGTGCGCCAGGGCGGGCTTCACCCCACGGAAGATCATCAGAATCGCGGAGTGGACGGGCAAGTTCGGCTACGTGGCAGCAGGGTTGGGCGTGGCCCTGGTCCCGTCCCTGGCCGCCTGGGCAATCCCGGCCGAGCTGGCCCTGCGCCGCCTGGCCGATCCCCCGCTACGCCGGACGGTCCACATGGCACTGCCCACCACGACCCCGCTGCCGGCGGCACTGAAACTGGGGGAGCTGTTGCGGCGGGCCGCTGCCTGAACGCCCTCTATTCGCTGCCCACGAGCCCGGGGTCAGAGAAGGTCCCGCCAGAAGGAAACCGTCGCTCTCAGTCCCCAACTCTCATCGACGCCGCCGCGTGCCTCGTCGAACTCCTGGTGCATGTAGTCGACCAGGTCCAGCCCGTAGCAGATGATGTCGGTCCCCCATATCGAGAGCACCGGATGCCCAGAGCTTCCTTGACCAGCGGGAAGGTAACGATGGGCATACACAGGCACGAGCGTCGGCACATCAGCAAGGTGAAGTCGTGCGGTGGCCAGGGCGTCCACGCCATCGGCCAGCCGCTCACCCCAGGCCTCGTACCAGAACCTGTTGTGCTCGACGCTGAAGAGGACTCCCTCGACCGGCCAGTTGAGCCGCTCACGCAGCTTGACCGGATCCCCGCTGCGCCACTCGGGCCACGGCTTGGCCCAGGTCTGCCCCTCCTCGGGCGGCACATTGACAGGAAGCCCGGCGGCAAGAAACGCACGGTGATCGTCCGCGAACTCGAAGCCGTACTCGCGCTCGATACGCGCGAACTCGGCGTCAGTCAGCCCCGGTTCGAACTCATAGAGACCTGTCTGCGCGAGCCGTCGCGCGGCATCCGCACCCAGCCGCGTCCCCTCTTCACTGATCACCGGCGCACGCTAACGCGAAGGAGGGCACATCGGCGCCTGAGTTAGCAGCGACGCTGCCCCAATTCCCCTGTCGTTCAGCCCGGTTCACAACCGGCCAGACCGCCGAACGACTGCCTCAGACCTCTCGACCCAACCGAGATACCAGTCCGCAAATGCAACCTCCCCAAGGGGACGGAATCCTCCGTTCCCGCGACGGTCATCGAGCCACACCTGCCCCCGCTGCGGGCCGGACACGACAAGCCAGTGGCAACAGCCGCAACCCTCGTGACTGAGACACACAGCACCGGAAGAGAACCAGTCGAACAGTTTCTCGTCCTGCTCCAACCAGGCACGATATGCCTCACGGAACGCAGCTTCGTCCTCGAAGTCGGACTCCACCGGCTCCTTGCTCTCGTGCTCGTCCTGAACACGCACGCTTTCCTCCCCACCGGGAAAGGCAAAGCGCAATCGCTCGTGGACCGTACCCCCGCCCACGTCGCTCCACAGCCATCCGGCACCGGCACCGGCACCGGCACCGGCATCACTACAGCTCAGGACGGTGAGCCCATACCCCGGTCCAGCACCGCCGGCACCAACTTCGAGGAGGAAGGCCCGGTAGGCCGCTGGCAGCGAGACACCCCACTGAGCCTCCACCTCGGCGACCTCCGACTCCAACAGCGGATCAGCAAGCCAGAAATGATGCCCCACTCCGCCGTACCGGTCCCACGCCCCGAAGACTTCCCGCACCTTGTCAGCACGAGCCAGAACTTCTACGCGCTCACGGACACCGCTCCAGTGCATCGCCCCCATGAAACGAAGCGTAGGCGAGGGGATCTGCTCCAGGACGGGCGCACAGCCAAAGTGAGGTGAGGCAAGCCGTGTCAAGCATCAACCGAGACCGGACAAGCCCCAGCAAACCGACTGAATTACAACTGTCCCTACTGGTTCAAGGCGGCTCGCTCCGCTCCCCGCGCGCGGCACGGCCCCCGGCCGGGCCTACGCTCCTGTCTCCGCCCCGCTCCAGCCCGGCCAGCGCCCGTGCCGCGCGCACAGCAACCAGCCGCCTGATGCCAGGGAAGTGATGCATCTCAGCTAGGCAGCCGCCAAGTCGGAGCGGGGTTACGGTCGCGACGATAACGAAATGCGTGGCTGAGGCCGGCACGGGGTTGCTGGAGACACACGTGACAGATGTTCGTTCGCCCCACCCGCCGTCCTGGCTAACTTTCGGTGGCTCAGGTCAGAACGACGGTTGAAAAATGATTGAACTCATCTCAAGCCTTCAATAAACGCGCACCGACGCATCGGCCAACGCGTCACCGACCTGCGCCCTCAAGGCCCTATCATCGGGCCTAGGCTTCTCACCTCTAATGAGCGCGTGGGCAAATCCAGCCGGAGGATCATCTACGGGATCGTAAATAATCCCGACACCATGGGATCGAGGCACAGCCGCAAGAAAAGAAAATACCATCTGCCCGGGCTTCCTGATTACAGATTCAGGACCCAAGCCTTTCTCATCTAGCAAAGATTTCCGATGGACGGATATACCGTCACTGTCGAATTGGAAAGCAGCACGACTCGGCTTCCTATCTCCACTGATGAGATCCGCAGTGAGAAAATTAGGAACATCCGGAACCCGACGGTAGATGACTTCCTCGTCTAGAATTGACGCATCATCCCACGCGGACGAACTCTCCAAGGCCAGCATCCCCCCTCCCGCTCAGGCCACTTCAGACAAACAGTCTCTTCCACGCGGGATTACTGGTCCAGACCCTGAGCGAAAGGTCCTTAAGAGCGCGTCGAGCTTCGGCGGCGATCCCCTTTTCCCCTAGGTGGCCGTCGATCCTAAGCTCACCGTCAACGTTGACCGCGTAGACGTAGGGAGCCTCGCCAGGGGTGAATTCGATTTCCAGACGCTCTTTGCCTGCGCGCCACTCAGCCAAAACACCGCCCTCGGATGTAGGCGTCAGGAATGGGTAAACGCTACGACTGTCTGCCAATTGGTCAAGGATGCGATAGACCTGGTGGGTTACACCTTGAGAGACGGAGTCAGCGTGCCCACCATCCCAACCCACCTCAAGCGAACGAAGTTCCTGGAGCTTAGAGCTGGTGTACAGCTGCAGCTCTAGTTTTGTAGATGCCCCGAGCGGAGGCAAGAAATGGGAAGCACTTTCACCGGCGAGATGAGAAGCAACTTTCCGAATAACCCACATTCCGGCAGGTTCAGAACGCCTAGAGGGTCGCGCGAAATCTCTTGTTAAATCGAGAGACGACGTGCACCGCCCAGAACCAATAGCCGAAATACTCCAGGTAGTCATTACTTCTCCCCCCATTCACTTCGCATACGCTTGCTAGTCACCTTTTCAAAGACGCTAGTTACCACATCGTGCGCCTCTTCAAGGGCACCCCAGAAGTCGGATTCAGATTCAACGTCCGCTTCTGCGCTGAGTGTGAGATTTGAGCTGTCCGGAATTTCCTCCTCGACACTCTCCCCTACCGCCGAGTCAACCCCTACCAGTACTCCAATGTTAGGGTGATCTTCATACTCACAATAATGCACCCTAAACCCGGAATAGTCAGGCTTTCCAAAGGGGAAGGAGCTTTCCCTATTCCACCCGGTCAGCACGCCGGCCATGGCCTCGTGTGCCGCAATCCCCAACAAGTTATTAGTGTACTCAACAGAGATGCGCTTGACCTCTGGGATCTCACCAACCGCTTCATGGGTGAGCTTACTAAATCGCTCCAGCTTCTCACTGAGCTCAGACTTCAAGCTGTCAAAACCTGGATATCCGTCACTTTCAGGCTCGAAAACCCAAGCCAGAATGAAGCGGTCATGCTGGAACCGAATCCGCCGGTCTCCGCTCTCTGTGGAGAATACGCACATCGGCATAGGCCAAGAAAGCCCAGACTGCACAAACTGCACAGAATCCATTTCTTGGGGGCCCCACGAGGGCAGCGGAGTCAACTCCTGAAGCTCGGGGTATTGGTGACGCCACTCGACGCGCAGCGGCGCTAGATCAAGTGTTCGAAGCTTCGCAAGTGGTTGCAGGAAAACGCTCAGAGCCACCGACCGCACCGGCGGTCGAGCAAAGCTCAGCTTCTTCGCCATAGCGACACCCCCTTCTGCAGGTTACCCACATCGACTACGCAACTAACAGCGTTTGTACTCAGCCCGTTACTGAAGGCGCTTAATCATGTCCACTGTGTCACAGTTTGACATGATAGGTAGTGGACTAGTCCAGTAACCCCGGTTGCGTTGCGACCCTACTAAGTGAGCCTGTGTCACCGCTGACTGTTGTTGAAGATAAAAGCGATCTCGCAACATCTAGCACCTGCACGCACTCGTCGGGAAGACGTCGACTTGGCTGACTTCGTACATACAGCATCACTTCGCCGAGAGAGCGGAGGAACCGCCCCTTCACGCGCTCGCACTCCGCACCAGCGTCAAACTGGGGTGCAACGAGGTACACGCCCACTCGATCGGTCAGCGCACTCGCCATCGCGGCTGGCTGTCGTCGACTGAGGCCCAGACCCTCATATTGTGACTACGCGCCCTGGATGCCCCGCCTCAGGAGTTCGCCATCTCAGCGCGAAGCCGCTCACGCCACTGCCGTGCAGTCTTGGGGCTGGCACACGCATCAAGGTCCGCAATCCGGCTGGAAGAGAACAACGGGCTCGAAGAGAGCTCCGCAAGCCTGGTCTTGGAGAGGTGCGACGACGAATAACTCGTGCCAGACGCGTGCCAGGTGGTGCGGGGAACCACGGGGAACAGCAGGGAACCCATCGACCTTCCACCAAGCGTCTGCGCCCCTCCGCCGCAGGTCAGACCCTCAGTAAGCCGTAGATGCCCTTAGCTTCCCAAGCTCAGGTTCCAAGTTCGCTCCGCTCTGGCCAGGGTGTTCAACCTGCGTTGCAGCTCCCGCGTGTCGCGCTGCCCTACTCAAAGAAATCTTCGTCGATGCGCTTCAAAGTGAAGGTCTGCTCTACCTGCACACCGACGTCGTAGAAGACCATGAGCTCCGCGAGCCGTTGCCCGTCGATGAGGATGATCCGGTTCGGGATGCGTTCGACGTAGTCGCGGGCCTCCTGGCTGAACCGGCTGGTGGTGATGAAGACGCCGCGGTCGGCTTGTACGCCGTGTAGGGCGCCGACGAAGGCTTGCATGCTGGGTCGCCCGACCGCGGCGTCGGTGTATCGCTTGGCCTGGAGGTAGACCCGATCAATCCCCAGCGGATCCTGCCGAATGATGCCGTCGATGCCACCATCATGTGATCGGCCGCGGTGTTCCACGGCGCCGGCCTGGCCGCCGTACCCCATGGCTGTGAGCAGCTTGAGCACCAGGTGTTCCAGAAACTCGGGTGGCTGGGCGATGATCCGCTGCAACAACTCGCCGTGCAGCGCTGCTGTGGACTCTGCGACGGCAGTCGAGATGCTCTCCAGCGGCGTCACCTTCTCGGCGGTGCTGGTTTCTGCAGCCGGTTCACCCGCGCCCTGCTGCTGGGTGCGACTCTTGAAGTCTCGATACTCGGGGAAGCGTTCGAGATAGCTCGGATCGATCACGTCCGGTGGGTTGGTGAGCACCTCGCGCCCACGGTCGGTGATCTGCACTTCGCCGCGACCAGGGCGATTCACAAGGCCAGCCTGGAAGAGGTAGGTGTTGGCCCAGAGCACGCGGTTGTCCAGCCGTGGACGACCGCCCGGCGTGGCCTCAAGGCGATCCTGCTCGGAAAGCCCGAACTCGCCAACGCACTTCTCTCGCAAGTCCCGCCAGTGCCTCGGCTCCCCATCAGCCAAGTGGTGCAGGATCGGCAGCATGAATTCGTAGAACCGCGGTACTGCCACCGCCGCCCCCTGTTCCTCGGTGAGAGAGCATCGAACCGGCCCCTCACTGCCAAGAGCCTAACGCCGGCCACCGGCAACGGCCCTGTGGCTGCCGGGGGCGGCTACGCGGAGCGTGGACTACCGTGCCGCACATGGACCTTGCCGAAGCTCAGCGCATCGCCGTCAGCTTCTTCACCCACCGCGTGGAGGACGGCAGCGAGTGGGACGTGCGAGCCCCCTCCGGTGAGGAGGCCGCGGCCCGCACCGAGGAAGGGCAGGCCCTGGTCTTCGAGTTCACGCCTCCCGCCGACCACGCTTGGCAGCGTTCATGGCCGCCCCTGATGGTTGCCGTGGATCCGGCGACCGGCCGTGCTGACATGCTGCGATGAGGAGCGCAACCGTCTCAGTTTCCGTCTCATTCACTGCCGTTCAGGGCCATTCATCGTGGTATGGCGACGCTCGCCGATCATTAAGTTGACTGACCGCGTACGCAGGTGAACGGGGGTGTACGACCCCCATCGCCCCACCAACACAGTTGGAAAGCGTGTTGGTGACGGTCGAGTTGGGCGTGCGACACACCCGGATCCACTACACGTGATCAGCTTCGGACGTGGAGACCATCATCGCCAGTGCAATAGCCGTCCTCGGAACCCTGCTCGGCTCGGGAATCACACTGGCGTTTCAGCAACGCACCACCGACAGAAGCCACCAGCTCGCCCGCCGTGAGAAGCTCCGGCAAGAACGACTCGACGCCTACTCCACCTACGCCGGCACGCTGATTAACTATCGCCGCTGCCTGGTGCACCTGTGGTTCTGTGAGCACGAACAACCGCCACCCGAGGAACCTGACGCTGTCCGGATCCGCGCATACGACCTGCGCTCCAGCACACAGGAGGCCCTGTTCCGGGTGCAGATGCTCACGGACGACGCGACCCTGAGTCAGGGCGCAGAGGCCGTCCTCGCCGACGTCACGGCACTGGCCAAGACCGAGACCAGAAGCCAGCTAGACCGGCGCCGAGCACAAACCCGAGACGACATCAGCCAACTCATCAGAGCAGCGAAGCAACATCTTTGAGGCATCTGCGGACCCAGCCTTTCGTACGGCCTGTCCCGAGACAGCCTCACACCAGCAGGACCGCACTACAACCGCACCAGATCAGGCGGGGAACAGCGGGGAATCACGGTGAACGCGACTCAACCCGACCGGGCCGAAATCCGCTGTTCGCCCAGGTCAGCGCCCGAACCGGCCGCAAATGATCGCAGCTTCCCAAGCTGAGGGCACGCCGGTACGTCCCCGTCATCGTGGACAGAGCGACCACGTCTCCTCTCGACAGCACCGCGTATTGCTCCGTCGAGCGACAAGCCTGTGCTTCAACCGGGGTTACAAACCCCCGACCGCAACCCGTTCCATCCCGGCGAGAAACGACAGCCATGCCACCGTCCCGACTACAACGACAGGGCCAGACAGGTTCTTCGAGTCACGGACGTCGATCCCGGCCGTCCGGAGACGGACTTCTATGCATTCGCCGTTCTGGCCGCTGTAGCTGCTCTTGAACCAAGTGGTCCACTGCGACGACATGGGCTCCCCTTCCTTGCCGGTCGCTCGGCCAATGGGCGGCGCCAGCGTTCACCTGAGTCACCCGCGCCCCGGAAATCCCCAGTGCGTCGACGATCCGACCGGCGGCGTCCGCGGAGTAGAGCCCCTTGGTCACGCTGAGGCCGAACTGAGGCGTAGGAGGATGATCCACCTCCCGCTGCAGGAGGAATGCCTCCCCTTCCGCCGGAGAGAAGGCGAAACAGAGCCACTCCGCGAGGTCGTCGTGGACGGTCTCCGGACCGCCCCAGCGCTCCTCCAACGCCGCACGGTCGATATCGACCTCAGCAAGCCACCTGATATCGCGCAAACTGACGTCCCGTTCGGGAATCCTCTTCGGTCTTGCCGGGTCCAAGGCCATGGGATCCATTCCTGTCGCACTGCCGTGATGACGATCGGAACGGAATTGGAGGCACACGAGGCTGTACCCCCAACCCAAGCTCCGTCCACAGGGCTTGAGCATCGCTCTCCTCCGGACGCAGCCGCGGAGACCCACCATCGCCGGGTCTCCGCTAACGCCGATTCAGGCCTCGAAGCCGTACTCCAGCACATACGCGGCCGAGTCCAACACCATCTCGTTCACCTCGACAGCCACACCCTCCGCATCGAACGCGGTCCGGGCGACCAGCACGACGGGCACGCCGGACGGCAACGCCAGTCGCCCGGCCTCGTCCCCCCTCGGCATCCGGGAGCGGATCTCCTCGCGGAAGCGGACCGGCTTGCGGCCCAGTTCCTCAAGCCGCGCGTAGATACCGCCAGGGCCCGTGTCCGGCTGCGTGATCGGCGTACCGGAGACGAGTTCGGCCGCCAGATACGACGTAGCAAGGAGTACCGGTTTGCCGTCGAGGGTGTAGCGGCGGCGCCGCACACAGACCCGGGCCCCTTCCTCCAGGTCCAGGACGCCGGCGATCACAGCCGGGGCGTCCTCCTCGCTCACCTCGACCGAGTCGACGACGAGTTCACGGCCCGCCGCGTCGGCCGCCCAGATGGACCGGCCTTCGCCCCACTGCGAATGAGCAATACGTTGGATACCCCGCCGCCGAATGGGCTTGAAGTCCCGGACGAACACCCCGGCCCCCTTGCGCGCTTCGACGATGCCCTCCGCCTGCAGAACACCGAGAGCCTGCCGGGCTGTCATACGGGCAACGCCGTGTACGTCCATGAGGTCGTTCTCGCCGGGGAGCCTCTCACCCGGGCCGTACTCACCGGATTCGATGGCCGCCCGCAGCTCCTCGGCAATGCGCTGGTACTTGGGCTGGCGCCCCGCGCCCCGGCCGCTCATCAAGGTCTCCCTCCGATCATCTCTAGACATCCTAGGCACCGCTCAGCGCCCCCTCACCACCAGTCAGCTATCACCTCCGAGCGATTTCGCTCACATCTCTAGAGATGTATTGCGAAGGCTCGACGCGAGCGCTTCAGTGGCTACATCTCTAGAGAGGATTCCGATCCTCTCTCGTCCCGCGCCTCGGAGGTCTTCATGCCGGCCCACACCGCACCTCAGCAACCTGCTAGCGGCATGTCGGAGGCCACCTGGCAACTCCCCCACACCCCGCGCAGCGCCCCCCGCGCCCGCCAACTCCTCCGCACCCAGCTCACCGCCTGGAAGATCGACGGCGAAGTCGCCGAAACCGCCGAGCTGTTGCTCTCGGAGCTGGTCACCAACTCCCTCCGGCACGCCTCCACCCCGCCCGGCCGCGAGATCGGCGTCCGGTTCGCCACCTACGACGGACGCCTACGCGTCGAGGTCGCCGACGCGAACAACTGCCGGCCCACGCCCCGACAGACCAGCCCCGAGGACGAAGGAGGCCGTGGCCTCACCCTCGTACAGGCCCTCGCTGAGCGTTGGGGGTGCTGTCCCCGACTGCACGGCATCGGGAAGGCGACGTGGGTGGAACTGGCGCTTCCACGATGAGCACCGCTCACGCGACGGTACTGTCAGAATCGCCGCACATCACACCGAACGGCACACCTTAGGAGATCCCTGTGGCCGACGCCCCTGTTCCACCGCCGGACCACGCGGCCCCGCCCGAGGATGCTGTCACCGTCACCGTTACTTACACGGGCAGCGAAGCCGAAGCATTGCGCACACTGGCCCTCCTGGAGGGGCGCACCCCGGAGGAGGTAGCGCTGGATCGGATCGCTCGCCGCGTCCCGCTGTCCTTCTCCTCCTCCATTGGTGAGGACTCCGAGGCGATGGCCGCGCTGACGCGTGCGATGTTCGACGGCCCCTCCGACCTGGCAGCCAAGTCCAGCGACGACCTCTTCCAGGAAGGCGACCGTTGAAGCGTCACCGGTTCGCCGTGGCGGACACGTCGGTTCTCCTCGCGATCTACAACCATAAGGATGCTCATCACGAATCCGCCGTACAAGCCCTCTCCCTGGCCGACCGGCTCGCCGTGTCACCGCTGGTCCTGACCGAACTGGACTATCACCTCACGACGAAGATCAGCGGCAGGGCAGCCGCAGACGCTCTGGCCAGCATGCGCGCATAGGCAAGCGCCGATCGCCTCAAGCTCGCCGCCGTGGGATGGCCGTTGCTGAGCGAGGCCGAGCGGCTCATGCGTACGTACGCGGATCATGACGCCATCGGAATGACCGACGCGGTCAACGCTCTCCTGGCATGGACGTTGCCACAGCCCGTCGTGCTGACACTCGATCACCACTATCGGAACGTCATCGCACCCCGCACACCGACAGAGAAGCCCTTGCAGGTACTTCCGATTCCCGAGTAGTACCCATCCGTATGGTCCAGAAGGACAGGGAACGGGCCGGATCGCCCGGCCTCGTACGCAGACCTCAGCGGCCCGTCCGGCCCGTCAGCCGTCCAACGCGTCCCAGAAATCGGCGAGTACCTTGGCGCCCCGTACCGGGTCCTGTGTCATCCACCAGTGGCCCAGGCCGTCGAGTGTCGCCGTACGGGCGCCGGCCCGGCGTGCCGTGCGGGAGCGTTGTTCGTCCGTGCCGACCACGCGGTCTTCGGTGGGGAGCAGTGCCAGACCCGGGCGCTGCGCCGCGCGTTCGAGCGTGCGACCCAGTTCGGCCATCACCGGTTGGGCGGCCGATCGGTAGAGGGCGTACGCCGCTCGGCCCATCGCCTCGTCCTGGCCCGCCGCGACCCGCTTCGCCACCGGCTCGCTCATGCCGAACTGCACGAGCATCGCGACCCGCGTCTCGGGGTCCGGGCCGAGCGGTACGGCGGAGGCCGGGCCCGTGTTCTCCGGCGCCTGCTGGCTCAGGGCGAAGTCGTGCCACACGTAGTCCGGGTCGAACAGGCCGATCACATCGCTGACCCAGCTGCGTACGAGGTCCGGGCGGGCCATCACCGCGTTGAGGGCGTGTGCGCCGCCCCAGTCGTGCCCGACCAGGTCGACGGGCTCGGCGAAACGCTCCAACTCGCCGACGAGCCAGTCCCGGTAGTCACCGACGGTCGCGCCGAACCCCGTCGGCAAGGGCGCCCCGAAGCCGGGCGGGGAGAGGCGAATCGGGGCGGGGCGGGCGGGAGCGACGCGTTCCAGCTCGACGAGCAGCGGCTCCCAGACGTCCTGCGTCTCAGGGAAGCCGTGGACGAAGACCGTTGGCATGGCGGGAAGTCCCTTCGTGTTGGTCGCGACCAGTTTCGCGACCGATTTCACGTCCGATCAGATGACCGGCCAGGCGGCCAAGCAGTGACTGAATCAGACGACTGAATCAGACGACTGAACTACCGACTGACCAAATGACCAATCTGGTCAGTGAGTATAGTCTGGGGGCATGAACACGAACACCAACCCGCGACAGCGGGCTCTCGTCGTCGGACTCGGCGTCAGCGGAACCGCCTCCGCGCTGCGGCTCCACAAGGCGGGCTGGGACGTCACCGTCCTGGAGAAGGCAGCCGAACGCCGGCGCGGCGGGTACTTCCTCACCCTCTTCGGCACCGGGATCACCGCGGCCGAGCGCCTGGGCATCGAGGTGCCGGACCGGTTCTCGGAGGACATCGCCTACTACAACGTCGATCGCGCGGGCCGGCGACGGCGCGGCATGGGTTTCGCCGAGGCCGTGGCCGGCGAGTCACGCCCGGTCGTGCGCGGTGACGTCGAGCAGGCCGCGTTCGACGCCCTGCCCGAGGACGTCGAGATCCGGTACGCGTCCGTGCCTGTGGCGCTGCGCCAGGACGAGGACGGCGCACACGTCGACATCGAGGACCGGGCCTCGGGGACGGTGACCACCGAACGGTTCGACCTCGTCGTCGGCGCCGACGGCCTGCGCTCGACCGTGCGGCGGCTGGCCTTCGGGCCCGATGACGGCCACATCCACCGTCTCGGCTACATGCTCGCGGCCTGCGCCCTGCCCAGCTCGGTCCCCGGTTTCCGGGGCACGGACGGCATCGTCATGTCCGAACAGGGCCGGTCCGCATGGGTGTTCGCCTTCGCGGACCGGCCGCCGACGGTGCTGTTCAACTACCGCACCGACGATGTGGACGGCGAGTTCACCCGGCCCGCCATCGACTCGCTGCGGGCGGTGTTCGGACCGGAGCCCACGGGCTCGACGCTCGGCTGGCTGCTCGACCAGTTCGAGCAGGCACCGGACCATCTGTTCGACACCGCCGAGCAGGTACGGCTCGACACCTGGCACCAGGGCCGGGTCGTGCTCGTCGGCGACTCGGCGTGGTGTCTGACCCTCTACTCCGGGATGGGAGCCTCCAGCGGCCTGGCCGGGGCCGACATGCTGGGCACGATGCTGGAGCGGCATCCCGGAGACGTGCCGGGGGCGCTGCGGGCCTGGGAGGAGAAACTCCGCCCCTTCATCGAGTTCCACCAGGAGACCGGCATAGCCATGCGCAAGCTCTTCGTCCCGGCCGACCACACCGAGTACCAGATCCGGTCCCTCTTCGACCACGTGGTGGGGACGACGGTCGGCCGTACGGTCATCTCGAAGCTGGAGCATCGCAGCAAGGCTTCCCGGATGAAGACGGTCGACATCGGCCTGTCCTGACCGGTCCGCCCTGGCCTGCTCACCTCCGTGAACCCCCGCGGACCCCCGCGGACCCCCGTGACATCATGCTGCGAAGAGCGAAACGGGAGGAAACACGACGGTGAGCCGGCTGATCGAACACGACTCCGTCAAGGCGGCCAGAATCCTCGACAGCGCGCGCGAGCTGGCCCTCGAACACGGCGTCCGCAAGGTGACCATCGCCGAGATCGCCGCAGCCGCGGCCGTGGGCAAGGGCACGGTCTATCTGTACTGGGAGACCAAGGAAGACCTGTTCGTGGGGCTGGCCGCACGCGAGGTGCTGACCTGGATCGAGACCGTCAACGACCGGATCGCCCAGGACCCAGAGTCCGTCCTGCCCCGCCGTCTCGCTCCACTGCTCATCCGTACGACCCTGAGCAACCCGTGGCTACGGTGGCTCCAGAGCGACGACAGCGCCATGCGCCAGCTGCTCCACCGCCCCGCCGACCAGGAACGCTTCGCCGAGGCCACCACGAGCGCGATGGGCAACGCGGTCCTGACGATCCTGCGCGACCACGGGATCGTGCGCGACGATCTCCCGCTGCCCAGGCAGATGTACGCCCTGCACGCCGTGCTGGTCGGGTTCGTCACCGTCATGAGCAACGCCGATGACGCGGGCCCGTTCAGCATGGACGATCCCGAGACCGCCCTGGCCGACACCGTCCAACTGCTGCTCGAACGGCCTCGCGACCCCGCCGCCCGCGATGTCGCCAAGGCCGCGGAAGCGGTGCGCGCCCGGTTCACCGAGATCCACGACAACCTGCTGGACCTCGTCGCGACGGGCGCCGCAGGAACCAGGTGATCCCCGGCACCGGATGACCGCCTGCCCCACAGAGCGCCGTCAGTCGTCCAAATGCGTCGCCGCGAACATCCGCAACACCGCCGGAAGCACCACCACCGTCGGCCCCGGCTCCCCCAACGCCTTCGCGAGGTCCGCCTCCAGCGTCTCCGCCGACGTCCGCACCCCCGGCACCCCGAACGACTCCGCCAGCGCCACATAATCCGGCCGCGACAACTCCGTCCCCGTCGCCTCCCCGAACGCGTCCGTCATGTACTCGCGCAGGATGCCGTAGCCGCCGTCGTCCACGATCAGCCAGGTCACGTTCAGGTCGTACTGCCGGGCCGTCGCCAGCTCCGCGATCCCGTACAGCGCACCGCCGTCCCCCGAGACCGCGAGCACCGGGTACGTCGGGTCGGCCACGGCCGCTCCCAGGGCCGCCGGGAAGGCATAGCCCAGCCCACCCGCCCCCTGAGCCGAGTGCATCGTGTTCGTGCCACGCGGGTCGAAGCCTGCCCAGGCCCAGTAGGAGAGAATCGTCATGTCCCAGAAGGACGGAGACCGAGACGGCAGCGCCGCCCTGATCGACTTCAACAAGCCCTGCTCCAGGGTGAGTTCCTGAGCGGCGATCCGCTCGCCCACCCGGTCCAGCACTCCCCGGACCCGCTCCCCCGCCGCTTCGTCCTCCCTCGCCACCACCGTTTCCAGCAGCGCCTGCAGCGCCAGCCGCGCATCCGCGTGGATGCCCAGCGCCGGGTGGTTGGACTCCAACTTGCCGAGGTCCGCGTCGACTTGGATGACCCGGCCGCGTGGCTTGAACGTGTGGTAGTTCGAGGACAGTTCGCCCAGCCCCGAGCCCACCACGAGCAACACGTCCGCGTCCTCGAGGAAGTCCGTCATGTGGCGGTCCTCCATCCAGGACTGCAACGACAGCGGGTGCGTCCACGGGAACGCGCCCTTCCCGCCGTACGTCGTCACCACCGGCGCCTGCAGTCGCTCCGCCAGCGCCCTCAACTTGCCTGACGCGTCCGCCCGTACGACGCCCCCGCCGGCGATGATCGCCGGGCGCTCGGCGTTGGACAGCAAGTGGGCTGCCAGGGCCGTCAGTTCGGGGCGCGGGGGGAGTTCCTCGGGGAACGCGTCTCCACCCGTGACCACCGGGATAGCGGTCTCCGACAACAACACGTCCTGCGGAATCTCCACCCATACCGGGCCGTGCGGGACCGTGAGCGCCGACTTCCATGCATCCGCGATCGCCGACGGGATCTGGGACTGCGTACGCACCGTGTGAACCGACTTCACCACACCCCTGAACGACGCCTGCTGGTCCGGGAGTTCGTGGAGATAGCCGTGACGGCCCCCGCCCAGCCCCGCAGTTGGGATCTGGCTGCTGATCGCCAGCACCGGAGCCGATGCCGCCGCCGCCTCCTGGAGCGCCGCCAGTGACGTCAGCGCGCCCGGGCCCGTCGACAGCAGCAGTGGCGCCGCCTCTCCCGTCACCCTGCCGTACGCGTCCGCCGCGAACCCCGCGTTGTTCTCCACCCGTAGGCCGATGTACCGCAGGTCCGAGCGGCGCAGCGCGTCGAACATGCCCAGGGCGTGCTGGCCGGGCAGGCCGAAGACGGTCGTCGTGCCGAGGCCGGCCAGCGTCTCCACGACCAGGTCTCCGCCGTTGCGGCCGGGGGGCGGGTTGAGCGCGGCCTCCGTCTGTGCGGCGGTCGGCTTCAGCACCAGGTCGTGGTCGTGAGTCATTTCGCTACGCCGTCCTCGTTCTCGCCCTTGTCCCCGCGGGCCTGTGCGTTCTGTCGGGCAATCTGGCGGGACATGATCGTCGTCAGTTCGTACGCCGTGTGCGACGCCGCGACCGACGTGATCTCGGCGTGATCGTACGCGGGGGCCACCTCGACCACGTCCGCCGAGACCAGGTTGCAGGACGCCAGGCCCCGCAGGATCTCCAGCAGCTCCCTCGACGTCATACCGCCCGCCTCCGGCGTACCCGTGCCGGGTGCGAACGCCGGGTCGAGACAGTCGATGTCGATGGAGATGTACAGCGGGCGGTCGCCGATGCGCTGGCGCAGCTGGTCCGCTACCTCGTCCACGCCCCGCCGCATCACATCCGCCGACGTCACGATGCCGAAGCCCATCTTCGCGTCGTCGTCCAGGTCCTGCTTGCCGTACAGCGGGCCGCGCGTGCCGACGTGCGAGAGGGCGGAGGTGTCCAGGATGCCCTCCTCCACCGCCCGCCGGAACGGCGTCCCGTGCGTGTACTCGGCGCCGAAGTACGTGTCCCAGGTGTCCAGGTGCGCGTCGAAGTGGAGCAGCGCCACCGGGCCGTGCTTCTTCGCCACCGACCTCAACAACGGCAGCGCGATCGTGTGGTCTCCGCCCAGGGTCATCAGGCGCGCGCCCGTTCCCAGCAGTTCGTCGGCCGCCGCCTCCACCGTCTCCACGGCCTCGTTGATGTTGAACGGGTTGGCGGCGATGTCCCCGGCGTCCGCCACCTGCGCCAGCGCGAACGGGGACGCGTCCTGCGCCGGGTTGTACGGGCGCAGCAGCCGCGACGCCTCACGGATCGCGTTGCCGCCGAAGCGCGCGCCCGGCCGGTACGAGACCCCAGAGTCGAACGGCACCCCGACCACGGCGACATCCGCACGTCCGCCGACCTCGTCGAGGCGCGGCAGCCGCGCGAAGGTCGCAGGACCGGCGAATCTCGGGATGCGGGACGAGTCGACGGGGCCACGGGGCGTCTGGTAGCTGCTGGTCATACCGTTCTGCCTTCTCTTCCGCGCCGGACGTGGCCGGCGAGCCGCTGGCGCCAGACTAGGTGGCCGGGACAGCACCAGGAAGTGTACGTTTCATCCACTATCACCGCCTCGTACGGATGGAACATCCACCATGTCCACCCTGCCGGACCCGGCCCCCTCCGTACCGCCCACTCCCCCCGTCCCCCTCTCCGCCCTCCTCGCCCGCGAGGACCTCGCCCTGCGCCAGATCGCCGGCCCGACCGCCCCCGACCCGGCGATCCACTGGGCGCACGCGTCGGAGATGGCGGACCCGTACCCGTATCTGCTGGGCGGTGAGCTGCTGCTGACGGCCGGGGTGCACATTCCGGAGGCGGCCGGCTCGGGGACGTACTTCGACGACTACGTCTCCCGGATCGTCGAGGCCGGCGGCGCCGCGCTCGGCTTCGGCGTCGCGCCGGTGCACGACAGCGTGCCGCGGGCGCTGGTCGAGGCCTGCGACGCGTACGAGCTGCCGCTCGTCGAGGTCCCGCCGCGGACGACCTTCTCGGGCGTGGCCCGTGCGGTCTGGCAGCTCATGGCGCAGGCCCGGCTGGCCGAACTCCGCCGTGTGACGGAGGCCCAGCAGAGCCTGGCCGCCGCCGCGTCCCGCCCGGACCCGGTACCCTCCGTGCTCCGCCAGCTGGCCCAGCGGGTGGGTGGCCGGGCGGTGCTGTACGGGCCGGACGGAGCGGAGATCGCGGCTGCGGGGCGGGAGACGGGCGCGGACCAGTCCCTGGCCGACCTCGCGGCGGTGGTCCGGCCCGCCCGCGGCCCCGCCTCCGCCACGGACACCGACCCCACAGCCGGCACCCGTCTCGCCGCCTACGCCCTCGGCACCGGCCAGGGCTTCGTACTCGCCGTCGCGGCACCCGAACGTACGTCCGGCGACCACACGATCGCCTCCGTGGCCGCCGTACTCCTCGCCCTCCTCACCGGCGAACACCAGAGCGGCACCGGCGCCGCCCGCTCCTCGGCCCTCGTACGGCTGCTGCTGGGGGCGGCCCCGGAGACCGTGGCGCCCCTGCTGGGACGGGGCGAGCGCTGGACCGTCGTACACGCGCGGCCCGAAGCAGCCGACGGGCCGGCCCCCGATCCGGTGACCGCCTCGGCGCTCGGTACGGCGCTCGGCTCGCCGCTGGTCGACGTCGACGGGGATGTCGTACGGGTCCTGCTGCCCGCCGGTCGTGAGGTCGCCCCGCAGCCCGGCTGGACGTGCGGGGTGAGTGCCCCGGCCGGTCCGCGCGAGTGGCCGTCCGCCGACACCCAGGCGGCCCGCGCGCTCGCCCGCGCCCGAGCGACCCGTACGCCCCTCGTCCGCCACGGCGAGCGGGCCGCGCTCTCGGACCTCGTCCCCGAAGCCGACGCGGCGGCCCACGCCCGTACCCTCCTCGCGCCGATCGCCGCGGCCCCGGCGCTGGTCGAGACGTTGCGCACCTGGCTCTCCCTGCACGGGAGTTGGGACCGTACGGCGGTCGCGCTGGCCGTGCACCGCAACACCGTCCGGCAGCGGATCGCGCGCTGCACGGCCCTCCTCGGCACGGACCTCGACGATCCCGACGTACGCATGGAGTTGTGGTTCGCGCTGAAGCAGTACTGAGGCAGTACTGAGGCAGTACTGAGGCAGTACTGAGGCAGTACTGAGGCAGTACTGAGGCAGTACTGAACCAGTGGTGGGGTGGCGTGACCTGCGTCCCAGCGATCGGGACGCAGGGCACGCGCGCTGTTGTCTGCCTCACAATGGGAGGCATGCCGATACCCGGGATTCCCAGCCGCGCCGAGCTTGTCGATCACCTTGTGAAAACCCGTATCGCGGGTGATGTCGCCACGCCCCGCGAGAACAACCTCTCCCACTACCGCAAGCTGGCGAACGGCGAACGGCACTACTGGCTCGGGCTGGAGCTGGGCGACCGCTGGACCGACGAGCAGGACGTGCTCGCGGTGATGGCCGAGCGCGTCGGCGTGAACGACGATCCCGAACACCGGTACGGCCAGGACACCATCGACCCCGAACTGACGGTCGCCGCACTGGAGCGGCTCGCGGCCCGGCTGCGCAAGGCGGCCGACGGCCGGCAGCGCGTTCTCTTCGCCACCGGCCACCCGGGCGGCCTGCTCGACGTGCACCGCGCCACGGCCGACGCGCTGCGGTCCGCCGGCTGCGAGATCGTCGTCATCCCGGACGGTCTGACGACGGACGAGGGATACGTCTTCCAGTTCGCGGACGTGGCGGTGCTGGAGCACGGGGCCACGCTGTGGCACACCCACTCCGGCGAGCCGATGCGCGCGATTCTTACGGGACTTGAGCGCGAGGGCCGTCCGCTGCCCGACCTGGTCGTCGCCGACCACGGCTGGGCGGGGTACGCCGGACAGCACGGCATCGACTCCGTCGGGTACGCCGACTGCAACGACCCCGCGCTGTTCCTGGCCGAGTCGGAAGGCACCCTCCAGGTGGCCGTTCCGCTCGACGACCATGTGACGAGCCCGCGCTTCTACGACCCGCTCACGGCGTTCCTGCTGGGCGAGGCCGGGCTGACCGAAGCATAGGAACAGCTGGTCAGGAGGCGCGTGGGACCCGGATCACGCCCTCCTGGATGACCGTGATCGCCAGCTGTCCGTCCTGCGTGTAGATGCGGCCCTGGCCGAGACCACGGCCGCCGGACGCGGACGGTGACTCCTGGTCGTACAGCAGCCACTCGTCGGCGCGGAACGGGCGGTGGAACCACATCGCGTGGTCCAGCGAGGCGCCGACCACGTCGTTCACCGCCCAGCCGCCTCGTCCGTGCGCGAGCAGGATCGAGTCGAGCAGCGTGTAGTCGGAGACGTAGGTGGCGAGGCAGACGTGGAGCAGTGGTTCGTCGACCGCACCGCCCAGCTTGCCGTTCGTACGGAACCAGACCTGGGAGCGCGGTTCGCGGGGCTCGCCGAACCTGCCGTAGGGCGGGTCGTCGACGTAGCGGATGTCGACGGCCTCGCGGGACTCCAGGAACTTCTCGACGATCGCCGGGTCCAGATGCGCGTACCTGGGGAGCTGTTCCTCGGCCGTGGGGAGGGTCGCCGGGTCGGGGGCGGCGGGCATCGGGGCCTGGTGGTCGAGGCCGTCCTCGTGCTGCTGGAAGCTCGCGGAGAGGTGGAAGATCGGCTGCCCGTGCTGGACCGCGACGACCCGCCGGGTGGTGAAGGAGCGGCCGTCGCGGATGCGGTCGACGGTGTAGACGATCGGCACGCCGGGGTCGCCGGGGCGCAGGAAGTACGAGTGGAGCGAGTGGGCGGGACGGTCGGCGGGGACCGTACGCCCGGCGGCGACGAGGGCCTGGGCCGCCACCTGTCCGCCGAAGACGCGGGGGACGATGGCGGGCCGGGACCGGCCGCGGAAGATGTTCTCCTCGATCTGCTCGAGGTCGAGCAGATCGAGGAGAGACTGAAGTGCCTGACTCATGCAGTCATTTCTACTGGCAAGTAATTTCCGGAACCTTACGGGTCCGTGTCGTGCGGGACTATGTCCTTACAGGCCCATGTCCTTCGCGATGATCGACTTCATGATCTCGCTGGTGCCGCCGTAGATGCGGTTGACGCGGTTGTCGGCGTACAGGCGGGCGATCGGGTACTCGTTCATGAAGCCGTAGCCGCCGTGCAGCTGGAGGCAGCGGTCGATCACGCGGTGGGCGACCTCGGTGGCGAACAGCTTGGCGCTGGCGGCCTCGGCGGGGGTCAGTTCGCCCGCGTCGAGGGCCTCCAGGGCGCGGTCCACGACGGCCTCGGCCGCGTCCACCTCGGCCTTGCAGGCGGCCAGCTCGAACTTGGTGTTCTGGAAGGACGCGACCGGCTTGCCGAAGACGGTGCGCTCCTGCACGTACTGCTGGGCGAACCGGACGGCGGCCTTGGCCTGCGCGTAGGCGCCGAAGGCGATGCCCCAGCGCTCGGAGGCGAGGTTGTGGCCGAGGTAGGAGAAGCCCTTGTTCTCCTCACCGAGGAGGTCCTCGACGGGCACCTTGACGTCGACGAACGCCAGCTCGGCGGTGTCGGAGGTGCGCAGGCCGAGCTTGTCGAGCTTGCGGCCGATGGAGTAGCCCTCGGACTTGGTGTCCACGGCGAAGAGGGAGATGCCGTGGCGGCGGTCCTCGGCGCTGGGCGCGTCGGTGCGGGCGCAGACTATGACGCGGTCGGCGTGGACGCCGCCGGTGATGAAGGTCTTGGAGCCGTTGAGGACGTAGTGGGTGCCGTCCTCGCTGAGCTTGGCGGTGGTCTTCATGCCCGCGAGGTCGGAACCGGTGCCCGGCTCGGTCATCGCGAGGGCCCACATCTCCTCGGCGGAGACGAACTTCGGCAGGAAGCGCTTCTTCTGCTCGTCGGTGGCGAGCATCTTGATGTACGGCAGACCGAGCAGGACGTGCACGCCGGAGCCGCCGAAGTGGACACCCGCGCGGGACGTCTCCTCGTACATCACGGCCTCGAACTTGTACGAGTCGATGCCGGCGCCACCGAACTCCTCAGGGACGTTGATCCCGAAGAGGCCCAGCTCGGCGAGCTTGTAGTAGAACTCGCGCGGCGCCTGACCCGCGGCGAACCACTCGTCGTAGACGGGCACGACCTCGGCCTCGATGAAGGCGCGAAGGGTCTCCCGGAACGCCTCGTGGTCCTCATTGAACACAGTACGGCGCACCGCCGCCTCCTCGATTCGACTTGCCTAAGCGCTTGCTCAGATCAACCGTACCGGCGAGTACGA
>NZ_JBSFDA010000104.1:0-35280 GCF_053593675.1 Streptomyces sp. NPDC002156
CGCCGACGGCCGGATCGCGGCCGTACTCCCGTACGAGGCCGACGCAGCCCCCAGAAGGATGGGACGGGTAGGGGCGGCGGGGGCGAGGAAAAGCCCCCCAACTACCGCCGACGCCGCACCAGTTCCGGCAGGGGCCACCGTCGGTTGATCAGGAACGCGCCCCCCGCCAACAGCACCAGCACACCCCCGGTGATCCCCAGCGCAACCCCGATCCCACCCCCGTCCGCCTCGGCCGACGCGTTCGCGACCGGCGACGCGGAACCGTCCCCGGAGCCCCCGTCCGACGCTCCGCCCCCGGCCTCACCGGAGTCCGTGTCACCGTCGGTCGAGCCGGGCTGAGGGCTCGACCCCGCCGCACCCTGGGGCGCCACCAGCTCGCCCACCGGCTGCACCTTCCCCGCCGCCTTGAACCCCCAGTCGAGCAACCGCGCGGTCTCCTTGTAGACCTCGTTGTGCTCCTCCTCCGACGGATTCATGACCGTGACCAGCAGCACCTTGCCACCCCGCTCGGCGACCCCCGTGAAGGTCGCCCCCGCGTTCGTCGTGTTGCCGTTCTTCACGCCCGCGATCCCCTGGTACACCGAGACGTCCGAGTCGCCCGCCAGCAGCCGGTTGGTGTTCTGGATCTCGAAGGTCCCGCGCACCGTCTTGCCCTGCTTGTTCTTCTTAGTCTCGCCCGGGAACTTGGCCGTCACCGTCGAGCAGTACTCACGGAAGTCCTTCTTCTGCAGCCCGGACCGTGCGAAGAGCGTGAGGTCGTACGCGGACGACACCTGGCCCCGCTCGTCGTAGCCGTCGGGGCTCATCACGTTCGTGTCGAGGGCCTGGAGCTCCTCCGCGTGCTCGTTCATCTCCTTGACCGTGGCCGCGACGCCCCCGTTCATGTGGGACAGGACGTGCACCGCGTCGTTCCCGGAGCGCAGGAAGACGCCGAGCCACAGATCGTGGACCGTGTACGTCTCCTTCTCCTTGATGCCGACCATGCTGGACCCGGCGCCGACGTCCGCCAGCTCGGCGGAGGTGACCTTGTGCTCCATGGTCTTCGGGAACTTCGGCAGCACGGTGTCGGCGAACAGCATCTTCAGCGTGCTCGCCGGCGGCAGCCGCCAGTGCGCGTTGTGCGAGGCGAGGACGTCGCCGGACTCGGCGTCCGAGACGATCCACGAGCGGGCGCTGATGTCCTTGGGGATCACCGGCACCCCGTCGGAGAGGTTCACCTGCGTCCCGGCCTTCCCGAGCCGCTCCCCGCCCACGGTCGACATGTTCGCCGGGGGAGTCGCCGACGGCGTGGCACTCGGCGTCGGAGACGGCTTGGGGGCCGCGAACGCCGGTACGGGCGTGGTCAGCGCGGTGGACAACAGGGCGGCGGAGGTGACCAGCAGGCTTCGCCTGGCGGTCTTCGTGGAGGCGGACACGATCGAGAACGTACATGTACTGGCCCACGAAGTCGCACACCCCTCCCCACCCCGGCCGAGGGCCCCAGTCTCCGGCGGCGATACTGGACCCATGCTGTGCTCATCCGGGGGACAACCCCCGGACCCCCGGCCGACTCGGTCGGACTGAGTTGACCGGTGTAGTGATGAAAGGCCCCTTTTTGTGAAACTCAGCCGCCCCGTCTCCTGGTTCCTGCTCGCCTTCGGGGTGTGGAGCTGGGTCATCTGGGTCACTTTCATCAAGAATCTGGTCAAGGACGGCAGCGGGCTCGCGTTCGACGACGCGGGCACTCCGACGGCGTACTTCTGGGTGCATCTGGTGCTCGCGGTCGCCTCCTTCGTATTGGGGACGATCGTCGGCGGCATCGGGTTGCGCGGACTGCGCGCTTTGCGCCAGACCTCATAGCACCCGACCTCATAGCACCAGACCTCGCAACGCCCGACCTCACAACGGGAACAACGGGAGACACCCCCGCATGGTCATCGTTTTCCTGCTCGTCGTGCTCGCCGCCCTGGTCGGCCTGCACTGGTACGTCTGGCGCCGTCTCGTGCGCGACACGACCGTCGGCCCCGGCCTCGCCCGCCGTATCGGCACGGCCGTGTTCGTCGCCTGGCCGGTCCTGATGATCGGGGCCTTCGTCGCCGAGCGCGGCGGCGCGCCCTTCTGGCTCCAGCAGACGTTGGCCTGGCCCGGCTTCCTGTGGCTGGCCCTGTTCATCTACCTCGGACTGGCCCTGATCGCCGGCGAGGCCGTACGGCCACTGCTGCGACGGTTCCTGGAGCGGCGCCGCCCGGCCGAGGCACCCGCGGAGTCCCCCGTACCGCTCCGGAAGTCGGAGACCGTACCGCCGGGCGTGCCCGAGACCCCGGACCCGGTTCCCGACCCGAGCGCCGGCCCCCGTCTCCTCGCCGCCCCGTCCCGCCGTCTCTTCGTCTCCCGGGTCGTGGCCGGTGCCGCCGCCACAGCAGCCGTCGGGACCGTGGGTTACGGCACCTACGGCGTCGTACGAGGCCCGCGCGTGAAGCGGGTCACCGTGCCGCTGGCCAAGCTCCCGCGCGGCGCCCACGGGTTCAGGATCGCCGTCGTCAGCGACATCCACCTCGGGCCCGTCCTCGGGCGGGGGTTCGCGCAGAAGGTCGTCGACACGATCAACTCCACCCAGCCCGATCTGATCGCGGTCGTCGGCGACCTGGTCGACGGCAGTGTGAAGGATCTGGGACCGGCCGCCGCTCCCCTCGCCCAACTCCGCGCCCGTCACGGCGCGTTCTTCGTGACCGGGAACCACGAGTACTTCTCCGGCGCCGAGGAGTGGGTCGAGGAGGTACGGCGGCTCGGGCTGCGCCCGCTGGAGAACGCCCGCGTCGAACTGCCCGCCTTCGACCTCGCCGGGGTCAACGACGTGGCCGGTGAGAGCGAGGGCCAGGGTCCCGACTTCACCAAGGCGCTCGGCGACCGCGACACCTCACGGGCGAGCGTGCTGCTGGCCCACCAGCCGGTGCAGATCCACGACGCCGTCGAGCACGGCGTCGACCTCCAGCTCTCCGGCCACACCCACGGCGGCCAGCTCTGGCCGGGCAACTTCATCGCCGACCTCGCCAACCCGACCCTCGCGGGCCTGGAGCGGTACGGGGACACACAGTTGTACGTCTCCCGGGGTGCCGGCGCGTGGGGCCCGCCCACGCGGGTGGGGGCGCCGTCGGACATCACCGTGGTGGAACTGGCGTCCGCACAGGCCTGATTACCGCCAGTGAAGGTCACGGATCAGTAAAGAATTTGGGTGGGTGGAACCTTGGTGGCGGTCCGTCAATCCGCCCCCGGCCAATGAGAGTTGGCGCCCGAGTGCCCCATTCGCCTTGATCGGTCCACAGGTGCGGCACAGGGGAGTGGAATCTTCCGCATGGCTGAAACTCGGTGATCGTTTTCCAGTCAAGTGTCTTGAGGGAGATCTGAGGATAACTGTGAGCGACATCTGGGGGAACGGTGAAAGTTCCCTCACGAACCCCTGCTTTGATCACGTCCGTTCATGGCGCACCAGGCGTCATGGCGTGATCACAGGAGTCGTTCTTGAGAATCAAACGGGGAAGGGCGAGAGCCGTAGGCATATCGCCAAGACGTACCGCACTCGCCGTCGCCGCCGTGCTGGCGGCCGAGACGGCGCTGGTGTCGCTGGGGACCGGGCAGGCCTTCGCCGCCGCGGACTCCGCCACCACGCAGGTGACGTCGGCCAGGCCGGCCAAGTCGGCCGCGTCGTCGGCGGGTTCGACGGCCGCGGCGTTGCTGATGGCCCGTACGCAGGGCCGGAAGATCGAGGTGCTGTCGGAGCGTTCGGCCAGTTCGACGACGTACGCGCTGCCGAACGGGCAGTTGCAGACGTCGACGTACGCGGCGCCGATCCGGCAGAAGGTCGACGGGGTGTGGCGGAACATCGACACCGCCCTGTCCGATGAAGGCAGCGCCCTGGAGCCGGAGGTCGCGGCGGCGGACATCGCGGTCTCCGACGGAGGGGACACCGCGCTCGCGTCGGTGACCAAGGGTGCGCGGTCGTTCGGCATGGGCTGGGAGTCGAAGCTGCCCACACCGTCGGTGAAGGACGACACCGCCTCTTACGACCTCGGTGACGGCGAGACCCTGACGGTCACGGCGCTGTCGCAGGGCTTCAGCCAGAACGTGGTTCTGGACAAGGCTCCCGAGGGTCCGCTGGAGTACCGGATCCCGATGCGGCTCAAGGGACTTGTCCTGTCGGTGGCCGAATCCGGGCACCTGCTGCTGAAGGATTCGGCCGGGAAGCTGGTCGCCGAGGCACCCGCGCCGATGATGTGGGACTCCTCCAAGGACCAGAAGTCCGGCGAGTCGAAGTATCAGGCCAGGGTCGAAACGAAGGTCGAGACCGCCGAGGACGGGTCGCAGACCCTGGTTCTCACCCCGGACGCCGACTACTTCACCGAGAACAAGCTGACCTATCCGGTCACGGTCGACCCGACCACCACTCTCGCCGTCACCACGGACACCTGGGTGGCGACGAACTACACCGACTCGCAGATCTCGTCCACCGAGCTGAAGTCCGGTACGTACGACGCGGGGACCACCAAGGCCCGCGCCTACATGAAGTTCGACGTGTCGCCCTTCAAGGGCAAGCACATCACCGACACCAACCTGGCGCTGTACTCGTACTACTCCTCGACGTGCGACACCTCGGGCGCGGGTACGCAGGTGCGGCGGATCACCGGGACCTGGACCTCGGCCGACATCACCTGGGCGGACCAGCCGGCCACCACCGCGACCGGTGCGGTCACCAGCACGGCGGCCAAGGGCTACAGCGACTCCTGCCCGGCCGGCACGGTCAACTTCGACATCGACGCCATCGTGCAGGCGTGGGCGGACGGTTCCACCAACCAGGGTGTGCGGATCGCGGGCGCCTCGGAGACCGACTCCACCACCTGGCGCCGCTACCGCTCCGCCAACTACGTCTCCGGCGACGGCTCCACCGAGCCCCACCTGACCGTGACGTACAACTCCTACCCGGCGGTGCCGAGTTCGGCCGCGATCGCGCCCTCGCAGGTCAACGCCTACAACGGCAAGCGGTACGTCACCTCGCTCACCCCGACCCTGTCGGCCAAGGTGACCGACCCGGACGGGTCGAAGACCAAGGCCCAGTTCGAGATCACCCCGGACCCGACGTACGCCGACACCACGTACACCTACACGGGTACGTCCGTCTCGGTGGCCTCCGGGTCGCAGGTGCCGTTCACGATCCCCTCGGCCAGCGCCTTCCCGGCCGGTTCGCATCTGCGCTACCGCGTGCGGGCGTACGACGGGACCGACTACGGCTCCTGGACCGGCTACACGACGTTCGTGCTGAACACGGCCAAGCCGGTCGCACCGACGGTCACCTGTGACACGTACACGGAGAACGGCTGGACGGCGAAGGCCTCCGCCGCCGTGTCCTGCACGCTCGACACCTCCTCCACGGACGGTGCCGGCTACCAGTGGGGTCTGGACGACTCGTCCCTGCCCAACAAGAAGCTCGACACCACCAACGGCACCGGCGGCGACTCCCAGACGATCAGCATCGACCCGGCCAACGGCTGGCACACGCTGTACGCGCGGACCATCGACTCCGGCGGCAACCTGTCGACGGCGACCACCTCTTACTCGTTCGGCGTCGGTGCCGACGGCGCGGCCATCCTCTCCCCGGCCGCCGGTGACACCACCGCCCGTCGGCTGACGCTGTCCGCAAAGGGCCTCACCTCCTACACGGGTGCCACCTGGCAGTACCGGCGTGGTGAGACCGACTCCTGGCACACCCTGCCGGTCGGTGACGTGACCGCCTCCGGTTCCGCCGTCTCCGCCTGGCCGGTCGCCGTCACCAGCGGCACCGCGACCAAGCTCGTGTGGAACACGGTCTCCTCGCTCGCCGAGGACGGTGTCATCCAGCTGCGGGCCGCGTTCACCGACGGCACCACCACCGGGTACTCGCAGACCGTAGACGTCACGCTCGACCGTGACGCCGGTACCGCGCCCGCCGCCCAGGTGGGTCCGGGCCAGGTCAACCAGCTGACCGGGGACTTCACGCTGTCGGCCACGGACGCCTCCGCGTTCGAGGCGAGCGTCGAGCGCACCTACTCCTCGCGTGCCAACAGCACCGACAGCGAGGGCCAGGCGCAGATCTTCGGTCCCGGCTGGACTTCGTCGGTCGACGCCGTCGGCACCGACTTCACCCAGCTCCGCAAGACCTCCGACACCTCGGTGGAACTGCTGAGCGCGGACGGCAGCTCGGTCGCGTTCACCGCGACCAGCGGCGGTGGCTGGCAGCCGGAGACCGGCGCCGAGTTCCTCACCCTGACGGGCACCCTGTCCGGGACCACCTTCACGCTGACCGACACCGACGGCGGCACCACGGCGTTCGCCAAGGCGGCGACCGGCGTGGCGACCTGGACCCTGTCCTCCTCGGCGACGGCGGTCGACGACTCCACCGTCACCGTCGCCTCCGAGACGGTCACCTCGGGCAGCTCGACGCTGGCCCGTCCGAAGTACGTGATCTCGCCGACCGGCGCGGCCACGGCCGCGACCTGCCAGGCCACCCCGGCCACCAAGGGCTGCCGCGTCCTGGAGTATTCGTACGCGACCTCCACGACCGCCACGTCCGGCGCGGTCGGCGACTACACCGGCCAGGTCAAGGCGATCAAGCTGTGGGCCACCAGCCCCGGCGCCTCCGCCGCGACCGCCGAGACGGTCGAGTCCTACACGTACGACAGCTCCGGCCGGCTCGCCCAGGCATGGGACCCGCGCATCGGCACCGCGCTGAAGACGACGTACACCTACGACTCGGACGGCCGCGTCGTCGCATACACCAAGCCCGGCGAGCTGCCCTGGGCCTTCACCTACGGCAAGGCCGGCTCCGCGCTGACCTCGGGCACGGGCATGCTGCTCAAGGCATCCCGCGCCGCCCTGACGCCCGGTACCGCGAGCACCACGTCCGGTACGGCGGCCACCACCGTCGTCTACGACGTGCCGCTCTCCGGCACCACGGCTCCGTACCAGCTGGACGCCACCACCGTCGCCACCTGGGCGCAGGACGAGGCACCCACCGACGCGACCGCCGTCTTCCCGGCGGACTCCGTCCCCACCTCCCACACCGGCGGCGATCTGACGGCCACCTCGTACTCGCGAGCCACCGTCACGTACATCAACGCCAACGGCCAGGAGACCAACACCGCCCGGCCCGGTGGCTTCATCACCACCACCGAGCACGACGACTACGGCAACACGGTCGCCGAACTGACCGCCGCCAACCGCGCGTTGGCGCTCGGCACCGCCACCGGTGCCGCCGACAAGCTGGCCGCGCTCGGCCTCGACGGACTGTCGACCGCCGACCGTGCCCAGCTGCTGGCCACCGAGCTGCGGTACTCGGCCGACGGCGAGCAGCTCACGGACGAGTTCGGTCCGCTGCACGAGGTCACGCTCACCAAGGAACTCACCGGTTCCACCGCCGAGTCGACCCTGGCGGCGGGCACGGTGACCCCGGCCCGTACCCACACCTCGTACACCTACGACGAGAACCGGCCCAGCGGCGCCGAGGTCTCCGGCCTGGTCACCTCCGCCGTGACCGGCGCGGCGATCCCGGGCTACGCCACCGACGCCGACACCGGCACGACGACCACCACCTACGACTGGACCACCGGCCAGGAGAAGACGGTCACCGGTGACGACACCGCGAACCTCGTGACGACCTTCGACTCGGCGGGCCGGGTGGCCACCACCCGCACGACGGGCTCGACCGGTTCGGACGCGGGCACGCTGGCGTACACCTACTACACCGCCACCGGCAGCGGCACCTGTGTCTCCTCCGTCTCGACCGGCCTGCTCTGCAGGACGGCGCCCGCGGCGGCCATCACCGGCGGCGGCACCAACCCGACCGAGGCGGTCACCACCGTCTACACGTACGACCGCTGGGGCCAGGTCGCGACCAAGGCCGAGACCGCCAACAGCGTGACCCGCACGACCACCAACACGGTTGACGCCGCGGGCCGCGTCACCGGGACCACGGTCACCGGCGGCGTCGGAACCGGCACGCCGGACACCACCTACACGTACAACACCGCCAACGGGCGTCAGGCCACGCAGACCGCGAACGGCCAGACCATCGCCTACACGTACGACAGCCTGGGCCGTGTGCTGACCTACGCCGACGGCGCGGGCAACACCTCCACCACCTCGTACGACGCCCTGGACCGGCCGACGCAGATCACCGACTCGGCCCCGTCGACGGTGACGTACGCGTACGGCACGACCGGTACCGCCACGACCATGACCGACTCGGTCGCGGGCACCTTCACCGCCACCTACGACGCCGACGGCACCCTCGCCACGCAGACCCTGCCCGGCGACCACACCCTCACCGTCGCGACCGACCCGGCCGGTGAGGAGACCGGCCGCGAGTACACCACCGCCGACGGCACCACCGTCGCCGCCGACACCGCCGGCTACACGGTGACCGGCCGCCAGGCGGGCCACACCCAGACCGACGGTTCGACCACCCAGACCGACTACACCTACGACAGTGCCGGCCGCCTCACCAAGGCCGCCGACACCACGGCCGGCGGCTGCGCCACCCGCGCCTACACCTTCGACGCGAACAGCAACCGCACGGCCCTGACGGCCACTTCGGACGACTGCGACAGCGCCACGACCGACGACGCCACCACGGCGACCACGTCGTACGCCTACGACAGCGCCGACCGCCTGGTGAACTCCGGCTACGTGTACGACGCGTTCGGCCGCACCACCACCAGCGGTGCCACGACCCTGTCGTACTTCACCAACGACATGATCGCCACCGAGACCGTCGGCACCAGCCGCAACTCCTGGGCCCTGGACGCCGCCGGACGCCTCGCCGTCCAGACTGCCCAGACCCAGGCCACCGACGGCACCTGGACCGTCGGCACCAGCACGACCAGCCACTACGGCTGCGACTGCGACAGCCCCACCTGGACCAAGACCGCCGACACCGTCAGCCGCAGCCTCCGCGACATCGCGGGCGACCTCGGCGCCACCACGTCGGCGACCGGGAACACGGTCCTCCAGCTCACCAACATCCACGGTGACGTGATCGTCCAGCAGCCGCTGGACACCACGGTGGCCGCCACCGTCCAGCACTACGACGAGTACGGCAACCCGCAGGGCGCCACCGCGCTCACCGCGCAGGGCTGGCTCGGCGCCTACCAGCGCCAGACCAGCACCCTCAGCGGCTACACCCTGATGGGCGCGCGGGTCTACGACCCGGCCACGGGCCGCTTCCTGCAGACCGACCCGGTCGTCTACGGTTCGCCGAACCACTACGGCTACCCGGTCGACCCGGTCATGGCGTACGACCTCGACGGGCGCGAGTGGTACAAGAAGAAGTCCTGGTACCTGAGGGACGACAAGGCCAAGAAGCTGGGCAACGCCCTGATCCGCACCGGCAAGTTCCTGGACGTTCTCGCCAACTACCTCAACATGGCTCCCTCGCACTGGTCGATCAAGCTGCTGAAGGTCGCGGCCGAAGCGCTGGGCTGGGGTGCCGAGAAGCTCGGCGGTGTCATCAAGAACTCCGCGAAGCTCAGGGGCAAGGGCGTCCGGATCACCATCGGCATCTGGCACGGCGGCTGCTGGGTCTGCTACTACCCGCTGATGATGATCTACCCGGCCAACAAGTGATGTGAGGAGGCACGAAGGATGAAGGAGAGTCCGTCTCCGCTCGCGCGACTCGCGGCAGCCGACAGGCTGATCGAGGGCACGCGAGTCCTGAAGCCCCGGGTCCATGTGGCCCTGTGCGTGGGCGTCGCCGTGGCGGTCTGGTTCCTGCCGGACTCCGCCGTCCGGCCGGTCACCGTGATCGAGACCCTGATCCTGCCGGTCACCGGCGTCGTCGTCGCCCGGATTCTCGGGCGGGACGCCTGGCTCTACTCGGAGATCGGTTCCGAGAACGCCGACGGTGCCGAGGGCGCGGGTCGCCCGTCGGTGACGGCGTACACGCGGGGGCTCGTCCTCGGCTACGCCGCCGGTGGGGCGCTCGCACTGGCCGGTGCCCTGCTGGTGCCGGAGTCCTGGCTGCGGTACCTGGTCGGCGCGGCGGCCCTGTGGGCGCTGTGGTCGGGGTGGCGCAAGGAACAGGAGGTCCGCGAGGCCCGTCGGCTGCGCGAGCGGTCCGGGCAGGAGCCCTGGTACGCCGAGTACCGGACGCTGATCGAGGAACGCCGGCGACAGCTGTCGTGACGGATTCTCCGTGAGGGACACTCCCCGTGTGGGGCAAGGCGCAACTGCCTTGCCCCACACGGGTTTTCCTCCTGGTAACAAGGCGTCGGTAACGTCTTTCCCATCTCGCAAGAAGTCCCTTCCCCCACCCGAAACTCCTGTGGTTAGGTGATCAACACCACAGGGGAGTGACCTGTGCAGGGGGTCCTGGGGAGGGCACACCGATGCGCTCGGTACGCATACGGATTCTCGCGGCGTTTCTCATCGTGGCCGCCGCGGGCGCGGTCGCCTGGCAGCTGATGCCGGACCGCGGGGACAACGGCAGGACGATCACCGTCGGTACGACCGACGACGTGACCTCCCTCGACCCGGCCGGCGCCTATGACGCCGGCTCCTGGGCCCTGTTCAGCAACGTCTTCCAGACACTGCTCACCTATGAGCCGAGCGGGTCCACCCCCGTCCCGGACGCGGCGAAGAGCTGCTCCTTCAAGGGCTCCGGCCTGCGCACCTACGTCTGCACCCTGCGCGACGACCTCACCTTCCCGAGCGGCCGGAAGATGACCGCCGAGGACGTGCGGTTCTCCTTCGAGCGCGTCAAGCGCATCAACTCCGACGTCGGCCCCGCCTCCCTCCTCGGCACCCTCCGCTCGGTCGACGCCAAGGACCTGACGGTCACCTTCCACCTCAACTCGCCCGACGCCACCTTCCCGTTCAAGGTGGCCACCGGGGCCGGTGCGATCGTCGACCGCGAGCGCTACCCCGAGAACGGGCTGCGTACCGACACGGGCGCCGACGGCACCGGACCGTACGTCCTGAAGTCGTACACGAAGGAGAAGCAGGCCGTCCTCGAACCCAACGGCAGCTACGCGGGCGCCGTGCGGAGCACCGGCCGGCCCATCCTCCTGCGCTACTACGCCGACCCGACCGCCCTCGACAAGGCATGGAAGGCGAAGAGCGTCGACGTCGCCACCCGCCAGCTGCCGCCCAAGGTCCTCGCCGGCCTCTCGCCCAGCGACCCGGGCCAGCGCGTCATCGAGGACGACAGCGCCGAGACCCGCAACCTGATCCTCAACGTCCGTACGAGTTCCCCCCTCCACGACCCGCTCGTCCGCCGCGCCCTGGCCTGGCTGATCAACCGGGAGGAACTCGTCAGCACGGTGTACGAGGGCACGGCCGACCCCCTCTACTCACTGATCCCGGCGGGCATCACCGGCCACACCACCTCGTTCTTCGACGCCTACCCCCGCCCCAGCGTCACCCAGGCCCGCGCCCTGCTCACCGAGGCCGGGGTCACCCTCCCGATCCGCTTCACCTACGGCTACGCCGAGGGACGCGGCGCCGCCGCAGAGGAAGCCGCCCTGCTCAAGCGGCAGTTGGAGACGGGCGGCCTGTTCAAGGTCACCGTCAAGGGCTACGAGTGGACCGACTACCAGAAGCGGTACGCGGCCGGAAAGCTGGACGCCTACGCCGTCGGCTGGGTCGCCGACTTCCCCGACCCGGACACCTTCACCGGCCCGCTCGTCGGCACCGGCAACAGCATGAAGAACGGGTACGGCAGCAAGGCGGTGGACCAGCTCATCCTGGACAGCCGCAAGTACGCCGACCGCACCCGCGCCGCCCAGGACTTCCGCTCACTCCAGCAGGAGATCGCCCAGGACGTGCCGGTCATCCCGCTGTGGCAGCGCAAGGAGTACGTCGTCAGCAGCGAGGACGTCGGCGGCGGCCAGTACCTCTCGGACGGCACCGGCGTCTTCCGCCTCTGGAGCCTGGGCTGGATCTGACACGGCAGCAAGGACACGCCCCTGAAGGGCGCCCCGTAGGGGCGAGCCCTTCAGGGGCGCGGGGAACTGCGCGATCAACCCCCACCGGCCCGCAGCTGGGCAGGGGCTTTCAGGGGCGCGGGGAACTGCGCAAAAAGCCACCACGCACCCGCACCCGACACCCGCCCCTCAGCAAACCCCCCGCTCCGGCAAAGTAACCGTCACAGCCAACCCCTCCCCAGGCGCGGTCCGCACATCCACAGACCCCCCATGCGCCAGAACAACCCCCTGCACGATCGCCAACCCCAACCCACTCCCAGCCCCACCCCCCGCCCGAAAGAACCGATCAAAAATCCGCCCCGCGTCCTCCTCCGCCACCCCCGGCCCCTCATCCGCGACACACACCCGCACAACCCCACCCACCCGCTCAACCCCCAACCGCACAGCCACATCCCCAGCCGTGTGCGTCCGCACATTCCCTACCAAATTCCCCAACACCTGCCGCAACCCCGACTCATCCGCCCGCACCAGCAACGCCCCCTCCGCGGACACACTGATCGGCCGCTCCGGCTCCTGCACCCGCAGATCCTCCGCCACATCCCGCACCAACCGGCTCAGATCCACATTCCGCAACCGCAGCTCGGGCCGCTGATCGAGCCGAGCCAGCGTCAGCAGCTCGTCGACAAGGCGCCCCATACGATCCGCCTCACCATTCATCCGGTCCCACGCCCGCCGCCGCTCCACCGGATCCGTCAGCATCCCCTTGTCGTACAGCTGGAGATAGCCCCGTATCGCGGACAACGGCGTACGCAACTCGTGCGAGGCGTCGGCGACGAACCGCCGCAGCTGGGCCGCACTGCGCTCGCGCGTGCGATACGCCGACTCGACCTGGTGGAGCATGGTGTTGAGGGCGACCCGCAGCTGCTCGACCTCAAGGGTGGCCTCCCGACTGGACGGCACCCGCCGGGTCAGATCGCCCTCGGCGATGGCCGTAGACGTCTCGACCATGTCCTCCAGAGGCGCCATCCGACGGCTCACGCTGAACATCGTGAGCACGGCGAGCAACGCGAGCAGCAGCGTCCCGACGGCGAGATCGAGCTTGAGCGCCTTGCCGAGGACGTCGTGCAGGGCGTCCGTCGAGGTCGCCAGGAGCACGGTCGAACCGTCGGCGAGATGGGCGGCGGTGACACGGTACGGAGCGTCCCGCACCCGGATGTCGTGCGGCACGTCGTCACGGGCGAGGTCGGCCGGGTCGGACACGGCGGCGACGAGGGCCCGCTGATCGTCGGTGGGCGCGAACCCGGCGACGGTCATGGCCCGCCCGCCCTTGCCGATGACGACGAAGATGCCGTCGGACACGAGAGAGTCGGCGTTGGCGGACCCGGCCCCGGACGAACCGCTGCCACCGCCACCACCATCCCCGCCCCCAGAGGCCGACCGATACCTGTCCGTCAGCGCGGCGAACGCGGTAAGCGAGTCGATCTGCTCCAACGTGACCCGCGACCCCCCGATCGAGTCCCGCGTGCTCATCAGCTGGGTGTCGACGCTGTCCAGCAGATACAGCCGCATGCCCATCACGCTCACACCGCTCGCCACGACGATGCCGAACGCGAGCAGCGCCACATTGGCCAGCGTGAGCTTCACGCGCAGGGAGCGGATCCCGCCCTCGCACCGGAAGGTGCGGCTCCACCCCGGCCCGAAGGCACGCCCCCACCCCACCCCGATCCCGAAGAGACTCATGCCAGCCCGTACCCGACACCGCGCCGGGTGGTGATCACCGGCGGTCCGAGCGCGTCGAGCTTGCGCCGCAGATAGCTGATGTACGTCTCGACGACCGTCGACTCGGGAGGCGTGTGCTCGTACTGCCAGACATGCCGCAGGAGTTGCTCCTTGGGCACGATCCGGCCGCCGTTGCGCACCAGGAACCGCAGCAGCGCGTACTCCGTGGGCGTCAGCTCGACCGTGCCGCCCGCGCGATGCACGCTGTACGTCGACTCGTCCAGCTCCAGATCGCCGTACCGCAGCGGAGGCCGTTGCGGCAGCACGTCGACGGGCCGCGTCCGCCGCAGCACAGCGGTGATCCGTGCGACCACCTCGTCGATGTTGAACGGCTTGGTGATGTAGTCGTCGCCGAAGCCGAGGGCGCCGACGATCTCGCCCGGTGCGTCCCGCGCGGTCAGGAAGACGAGGGCCAACTCAGGCCTGCGGGCGCGCAGTTCACGCCCGAGGGCCCGGCCGTCGCCGTCCGGCAGCATGATGTCGAGCAGGGCGACGTCCGGGCGGGTGCGCTCGGCGAGCGTGAGCGCCTCACGGACGGTGCCCGCGACCATCACCTCGAAGCGGTGGTAGCGCAGGGCGATGGCGAGGACGTCCGCGATGCTCGGTTCGTCCTCCACCACCAGCACGGTGCCTGTCCCTGGAGCTGTCATGCCCTCAGTATCGGCGGGGCCACCGACAGCAGGGCCCTGTTCGTGCTTTGGAGTTCCTTGAGAGTCATGGCCGCCTCATGTCCACACCGGCCTCCGCCCCCAATTCTGTTGCCAGGACCTGGGGGACCAACCGAATCAACTACTCATGAGTGAGGGGCTGTTGAGCGTGGCGGCATTGGCACGGTGGTGCTATCGGCACCGGCTGGTGGTCCTGTTGATATGGGTGGGGGCCGTGTTCGGACTGGGCTTCGCGGGCTCCGCCGCGGGCACGGACTACGCGAACTCGTTCTCCCTCCCGAACACGGACTCCACCCGCGCGTACGACCTGATGGAGAAGGCCTTCCCGCAGACCGCGGGCGACACCGACACGGTCGTCTGGAAGGTCGACGAGGGCTCGGTGAAGGACGAGTCGGTACGGTCCAGGATCGAGCCGAAGCTCGAAGAGATCGGGAAGATGGCGGGCGTCGGTGAGGTCACCAGCCCGTACGCCGCCGACGGCACCGGCGCCGCCCAGATCAGCGAGAACGGGCGGATCGCCTACGCCCAGATCACCTTCACCGAGCAGGCGAACTCGGTGCCCAAGGAGACCGTCGAGGACGTCGTCGACACGGCCCAGGCCGCCGAACGCGACGGACTCCAGGTCGAGTTGGGCGGCCAGGCGATCACCAGGACCCAGGAACCGCCCACCGGCGTCGCCGAGATGGTCGGCATCCTGGCCGCGGCGGTCGTCCTGTTCCTCGCCTTCGGCTCCCTCTTCGCGATGCTGCTGCCGCTGGTCGTAGCGATCGCGGCCCTGGGCACCGGCCTGATGGCGACGTCCCTCCTCAGCCATGTCACCGACGTCCCCGAAGTCGCCCCGCTGCTCGGCTCGTTGATCGGCCTGGGAGTGGGCATCGACTACGCGCTGTTCATAGTCACGCGCCACCGCCGGGGCATCCTGCGCGGCATGAAGCCCGAGGACTCGGCGGTCACGGCCCTCAACACCTCAGGCCGAGCTGTGCTGTTCGCGGGCGGCACGGTGTGCATCGCGCTCGCCGGCATGCTCGTGATGAACATGCGCTTCCTGGACGGCGTGGTCATCGCGACCTCCCTCACGGTCGTCCTGAGCGTCCTCGCGGCGACGACCCTGCTGCCGGCCCTCCTCGGCTTCCTCGGCATGCGCGTCCTCAGCCGCAGGCAGCGCCGCAAGCTGGCCGCGACGGGCCCGGAACCGGCCGAGGCGAGCGGGCTGGCGGCGCGCTGGTCGTCGTACGTGGAAAGGCGCCCGCGCTCGACGGTGGCAGTAGCTCTGCTGGCGATGCTGATCCTGGCCCTCCCCGTCCTGTCCATCCGCCTCGGGGCGACCGACCAGGGCAACCACCAGGAGTCGACGACCACCCGTCAGGCGTACGACATGCTGGCGGAGGGCTTCGGCCCCGGCTTCAACGGACCGCTCCAGGTGGTGGTCGCGGAGGGCGACGCGAACGCGCTCGTCTCGACGATCCGTACGACGGAGGGCGTGGCGCAGGCAGCGGCGGCGCCGCCGTCCCAGGGCATCACGGTGATCCAGGTCGTCCCGACGACCTCACCCCAGTCGGAACAGACGGACCAACTGATCGACCGCCTCCGGGACGAGGTCATCCCGGCATCAGGAACCGAGGCCCACGTAGGCGGAGTCACGGCGATCTTCAAGGACTTCGCGGCGGTGACGGGCGACCGCCTGCCGTACTTCGTGGCGGCGATCATCTCGCTGGGCTTCTTGTTGCTGCTGGTGGCATTCCGCTCCCTGGTAGTCCCATTGACGGCCGCTTTGATGAACCTGATCGCGGCGGCGGCCTCGTTCGGCGTCCTGGTCGCGATCTTCCAGTGGGGCTGGGGCACGGAGCTGCTGGGCATAGGAAAGGAGGGCCCGATCACGGCGTTCCTCCCGGTAATCATGCTGTCCCTCCTCTTCGGCCTCTCGATGGACTACCAGGTGTTCCTGGTGAGCCGTATGCACGAGGAATGGGTGCATACGAAGGACAACGCGCGGGCGGTCCGAGTAGGCCTCGCCGAAACAAGCAGGGTCATCAACTGCGCGGCCCTGATCATGATCTGTGTGTTCTCCGCCTTCGTCCTGAGCGGCGACATGGAGGGCGCGATGGCGGGCATCGGCCTCGCGGCGGCGGTGGCGCTGGACGCGTTCATCCTCCGTACGGCCCTGGTGCCGGCCGCGATGCATCTGCTCGGCAACTCCAACTGGTGGCTCCCGGCGGGCCTGGAGAAGCGCCTGCCGCATCTGGCGGTGGAGCCGAAGGAGGAGGCCCCGGAGACCGGGGAACCCGCCGGTCCGGCGGGCGGCGCCTCGGTGGTCCACGGTTTCGTCCGTGACCCGGAGGGCGCGCCGGTCGAGGGCGCGGCGGTGAGCCTCCTCACGAAGGGCGGACGCCAGTTGGACCGGGTCACCTCCCTGGCGGACGGCTCGTACATCCTCTCCGTCCCGGCCCCGGGCGCGTATCTGCTGTCGGCGACGGAACCGTCGTACGGCTCCCGGGCCCGGCAGGTGACGGTGGAGGACGGTCCGCTGGTGTACGACGTGGAACTGACGGAGGCGTCGGAGGACGAGATGGACACGGTGAACTGAAACTCAGTTCTCGCCGGCCGAAGAGCCCTTCCCGTCCTGTTTTGCAGGGCTGGGAAGGGCGTTGGTCATGCCGGGCAGGAAGTCGCTGAACAGGTCGTGGACTTCGCGGACGAGCGGCCGCAGCACCCGGAACCGGGCCAGGGTCACCCCGCGCGCGGTGAGCCGGGCACCGCGTCCGGCGAGCCGGTAGGTGCGCTCACGCCCCTCCGTACGGTCGTAGATCCAGTACATGACCATCCCCATCTGGGACAGCCACATCAACTCGGGCAGTACGTCCCGGAGTTCCTCCGGCACTTTCGCCTTCGACCCGGCGAGCACCTCCCTGTGCACCTCGATGGCCTGCACGCGCGCGTGCTCCGACTCGGCGGAGAACGGGCTGAGGGGGCTGTTCGGATCGGCGGCGGTCTTGAAGAACTGCACGGCGAACTCGTGGTAGGGAGCGGCGACATCGAGCCAGGCCCGGTGCACCCCGGCGAGCCGGGCCTCCAACTCGGTCTCCCTGTCCAGGACTTCCCGAGCGGCCACCTGGTACTCCCGGGCCAGCTGGTCGTAGAAGCCCTGGATCAGGTGCTCCTTGCCGGCGAAGTAGTAGTAGGCGTTGCCGACGGAGACCCCGGCCTCCTGAGCGATGGCCCGCATGGTCGTCTTCTCGTACCCGCGTTCCTTGAACAGCCGCATGGCCGTATCCAGGATGAGCGCACGGGTCTGCTCGCTCTTGGGGCTGGGACTGGGACTGTCTTTGGCTGCTGCTGGCACGGAAAGGAGCCTAACCAGTGGAGCAGGCGCCGCTGTCACAGCCGGGCGGGCTGTGGATCCACCCGAGACTGGGGTCGTACGACCATCCGTCGGGCCGCCGGTACACCCGCCGGCCGCGCCTGTGGTCACCCCCTTGCGCCCCGCGCCACTTGGCGGCGGCCAGGGCGGCGGCCTTGGCGACCCGGGCGCCGGCCGGGGTACTGAGCCGATGGGCGAGCGGCCGATGCTCGCGCAGCGCCCAAAGGACGACAACCCAGGCACCGGCGCCCCGGTAGACCTGCCCTCCGTCCCCGACGACGGTGATGTCGGCGAGGGTGGCGGAGTGATCGAGGGTCGGGAAGAGCCCCCGAGCCCGCTCGGACCCGGCCGGCACCAGCACCAACGGCACCAACTGCGGCTGCCGTACGAGCCACTCCCGCACGAAGGCGCACAGCTCGCAGTCGGCGTCGTACAGGACGGTGAGCCGGCGGACCGGCACGCCCCCCGTGGCGTGCCGGTCCGCGCGGGCGGTGGTGTCCCCCGACCCCACCGCGTCCAGTTGGCTCATCCTGCTCACGCCCCGGCGGTGGGGGCGACCCACCCCTGCGGCGCGACGGGCGGCACCTGCTCCCGCTCCATGACACCCCGCCGCCGGATCTTGCTGAGCACGAACACGTTGGCGAGGTGCATGACACCGAGGACGAGCAGCACGACCCCGAGCTTGGTGGAGAGGGCCTCGAAGACCTCCCGGGTGCTGCCGATGTCCCCGTCACCGCTCAGATAGAGGGCGACGAACCCGAGGTTGACGAGATAGAACCCGACCACGAGCAGATGATTGACGGCGTCGGCGAGCTTCTCGTTCCCCCGCAGCACATCGGCGAGAAAGACCCGCCCATTGCTACTGAGAGTCCGCGCGACCCAGACGGTCAGCGCGACGCTGACCAGCAGATAGATGACGTATGCGACGACTGTGAGGTCCATGTCTCTTCGTCCTTGTCCCCGTGTTCCTTGCACGATCCGAACGACTTGAACGCGTTCAAAAGTGCTTACGGGGGAGACTGTAGACCTGTTTTTGAACACGTTCAAGTCATGTTCGACACTCTCCGAATGAGTCGCACAAACGTTCCGTGAGTGGGTACCTCGTTCAGGTGGCGCCTCGGCGGTCGGCGCTGGGTACGCTGAACGGACAGGCGAGACTCCGTCGCATGGGAGCACTGATGAGCGCCGTATCAGAGGACGGGCTCGGCGATGAGCCGACGTACCGCTGGCCGATCCCGCCCGCTGAGGGCTGGACCGCGGACGACCTCGACCGGATTCCGGGCCTCCCGCCGCACACGGAGTTGATCGACGGGAGTCTCGTCTTCATGAGTCCGCAAACCCGGTTCCACATGCGCTGCATCCGCTTGCTGGAATACAGCCTTCTGGGCCAGGCGCCGGACCATTTGGACGTCGACCGGGAGTTCACTGTCAAGCTGGATCAGCGGAACCGACCGGAACCCGACCTCCTGGTGATTCCTCGGGAGGCAGACTCGGGCGCTCATCAGACTTGGCATCAGTCTGAGAACGTCATCCTCGCTGTCGAAGTCGTCTCGCCCGATTCCCGTGAACGCGACCGGGAGGTAAAGCCCCGTAAGTACGCGGCAGCCGGGGTGCCACACTTCTGGCGGGTCGAGGAGGACGATGACAAGGGTCTCCCGGTCGTGTACGTCTACGAACTGGACCCGGCCACCAAGGCCTACGGCCTCACCGGCATCTTCCACGACCGCCTGAAGGTGTCCGCGCCCTTCGACATCGACATCGACCTGACGACGATCAACAGCTGGCGCCCTCCCTCATGACCGCCCCAGCTCCGGCCGCTTCTTGTAGTCCGTGAACCCGATGACGTTGCCCCAGGGGTCGGCGATCTCGACGGTCCAGCCGGTGGCGACGGAGAGCGGGGTGTCGAGCGGGGTGATGCCGGCCGAGGTCATGGCGCGGAACGCGGCCTTGGCGTCCGGTACCTCCAGCCAGATCCTGGGGGAGGCCCACGGAGGCGGCCGGTGGCCGAGCGCCTCCTCGACGCGCAGCAGCAGGCCGGGGGTCTCGGCGCCGACCTTCAGTACGGCGATCCCGGCCTCGTCGAGCCGGGCGGTGATGCCAAACCCGGCACGCTCGTAGAAGGCGACCGCCTCGGCGAGGTTGCCGACGGGCAGCAGCACGTTGTCGAAACCGAGTAGTTCGTACGACTCGTCATCTGACATGGCGTCAGGGTAAGGGGATGGTCGGCGGAATCCTTGGAGGTGGGAGCGGGTGTGGTGATCGGCGTGATCAGGGAGTCCGCTTCGACTGGCCGGCTTCGAGGATCTCTGCGACGTCGAGGCTGACCGTGGCGCCGATCGAGTCGGGGAGGTTGACGATCTCGCCGGGGGCGTGGATGCGGTGGGTGGTGTACGTGTCGTCCTTGGGATCCGTGAGGACGTGGAGGCGCTCGTGCTCGCGGTCGACTACGACGTAGACGGGAACGTCGGCGTCGGCGTAGGCGTCGCTCTTGGTCTGCAGGTCGGTCCTCCAGTGGCTGGACGTCACCTCCAGGACGAGTCGGAAGGCCGCCGAGGCATAGCAGTTGCGCTCGATGTGGTGGTCGTGGATGTCGGCGTCGACGACACAGAGGTCGGGGGTGGCGAAGCCCCCTGGTCCGTCAGGGAGCCAGATGCTGACGTTCTGAACAACCTTGGTTTCGTCGCAGTGGAGCCCGGCCGCGGCGAAAGGGAGAACAAGGCCGGTCAGAACGAGCGCGTGGGACGCTTCCGGGGAGGGGGCCATGAGGATCTGGCCACCGATGATCTCGACGCGGTAGCCCGGATAACTGGCCATGATTTTGTCGACCGCGTTCAGCAACGACGGCTCGTCGGTGCGGGGCTGCCCAACAACTGCTGCGGACATCAGTGCCTCCTGCTGGAGCCGGTATCGAGAGAGCATCATCGTGGGCTGGACGGGATACCGGTGTCCCCTCCACACCGAGTCACCCAATCGTGTGCCCGGCACGCCCGAGGGCCCCGTCTCCTGCGGAGACGGGGCCGGGGCCCTCGACGACGTACTCGCGGCACGTCAGCCGGTCATCCGACGGTGATCCGGTTCTTCCAGTAGTCCCTCGCCGCCAGGACCTCCCGCCCGGATCCCGGGACCACGGTCGCCTTGCCGCCCGCGTAGAAGCGGACGGTGCCGTCCGCGCGGATGGCCCAGAGGTCGGGGACGGAGTCGCCGTTGACGTCCGGGGTGCCGAGCACGTGGAGCATGCTGGCGTTGTCCCAGCCGGCGGGGGCGTACTCGGTGTCGGCGCCGCCGGACGAGCCGCCGCCGCTGGCCAGCGAGGTCATGTCGACTCCGCCGCCTGTCGCGGCGATGCCCGTGCGGAGCCTCAGCTTGGCCGTGGCGTCCTCCCGGAAGACGATGTCCGTCACACCGTCGCCGCTGACGTCCTGGACGGTGACGAGGTCCCGGCCGGTCCAGCCGGAGGGCCAGAGCTGGGTCGCCTTGTCGATGGTCGCGCCGTGATAGCCGGTGAGGACCCAGAGTTCGTCGTCGATGGTGGCGAAGAAGTCGGTCCGGCCGTCGCCGGTGGCGTCGCCCGCGGACATGATCTGGTCGAGGGACGAGGGACTCGGTGCGCCGTCGGGCAGCAGGATCTCGACGCGTTTGTCCATGTTGACGGCGCCGTACCCGTCCCCGGGGTAGACCCACAGCCGCTCGCCGAGGCGGACGACGAGGTCCTGGAGGCCGTCGCCGCCGTAGATGTCACCGTTGTGGGTGATCAGGGCGCCCTTGAAGTGTTCCTTCGGCGGAGAGGAGAAGGGCGGCAGGTTGTCGCCGTTGGGATCCTTGCTCGGGTTGGCCCGGTAGGCACCCGGCATCGAGTACTCGTTCAGGTCGCCGGTCTCTTTGGTCAGGTCCTTGACGTCGGTCCGCGAGGAGTAGAGGCCCAGGTTGCCGGCCGCGGTGACGACCATCATGTCGGCGAGTTTGTCGCCGGTGAAGTCCCCGGGGGCGTCGGCCTGGTCGCGTGGGGTGACGTAGAAGAAGTACTTGGTCGGCTGGGAGACGTTGCCCGCCTGGTCGATGACACGGACGTACAGGACGTTCGGGCCGGCGGCCGGAGGTTTGGCGTCGCGGATGCCCGCGCTGACAAGGACGTCTGTGTTGACCGTCCGGTCCATGCCGAACGCGTAGTTGGGGGAGTTGAAGCCCCACTCGTAGCGCACCACGTCCTTGTCGAGGGCGCGCGCGACGAAGATCCCGGGTGTGCCGAACTTCTTCTCGCTCCAGGCTGCGTCCTCGCCGTCGTGGCCGAGGCCGTTGTCCTTCCGGTCGGCGTTCGGGAAGTCGTCGGAGCTGACCCTGGGCGGCTTCGGCGCCGAGAGGTCGAGCACGAAGCGGCACGGTGTCTTGAGGGGCGAGAAGACGGAGGAAGTTCCGGCGTCGTCGACGGCCCGGACCCGCCAGGAGTAGAGGCCGCCGTTGATCAACTTGCTGGTGGCGAACGCGTTGGTGGTGACCAGCGCCGAGCCCCGGTTCTCGCCGACGGAGACCTTGCCGGTCGTGCCGAGCAGGTCGCCGGTGCTGCCCCACTTCCCGTGCTGCCAGAGGTCGAAGTCCAGGAAGTCCAGGTTGCTGTCCTGGTCGGACGAGCGGGCACTGAAGGTGATGCCGCCGGCGCCCATCCGGACGTAGGGCGCGGTGGTCGTGCACTTGGCGTCAGGGCCGAGGTCGAGGGAGTCGGGGGCGGACGGCCTGCGGTTGTACTCGAGGTCCAGTACGGGTGGGAAGTCGCCGTTGGCCTGGAACTTCTTCCACGCGTACTGCGAGTTCTCGTCGCTCGCCCGCATCCCGAAGGTGATCGTGGCGGCGCCCTCGTCGGCCCGCTTCTGCGCCGCTGCGCGCAACTGGAACGTCTCGTAGGCGTCCCGGCAGCCGGACTTGTAGCCGTGCGCGAAGCTCTTGGTCGCGTATCTGTTGCCGTCGTGCAGCCTCGGCGCGTTCTTCCAGTTGGTGCGCGAATTGACCGGGCCGGTGAGATGCACGCTCATCGAACGGGCGCTGCACGACCAGGAGTAGGTCTCCAGTACGTACAGCTTCGCGCTCGTGATCTTCGCACCCTTGAGGGCCTTGTCGAACTCGATGTTGAAGTACGAGCGCGAGGTGCCCCAGGTGTCGGACTCGAAGCCGACGCGTGCCTCGTGCGTACCGCCTTTGTTGAAGCCCTTGCCGTTGTAGAAGGTGGCGTTGGGGTGGCGGCTGTAGGCGGTGGTCCAGGCCGTGACGTGCTTCTTGAACGACGGGTCGACGAAGACCGGGTAGGTGGTGGCCGGGTCGGCGAGGAAGTCCTGGTCGGGGGTGAGCAGCCAAGTGGACCCGGACAGACCGGACTTGACGACCTCGCCGCGCGAGTCGGGGGACGGGCCGTCGAGAGAGGGCAGGTTGAGCGTGGCGGCCGAGCCGGTCTGCGAGGGCGAGGGTGTCGGCTCGGGCGGCGCGGACGGCAGCGGGGACTCGGACACGGTCGGCGCGGGGCCGTCGGACGCGGACGGCAGATCCTCCGGTTCCGTGTCGGTCTGCTCGTCCGTCTCGACCGGCTCGTCGTCCGCCGGGCTGGTGCTGTCGCTGGGCGTCGGGTCGGGCACGGGTACGTCGGTGGGCACGGGCGACTCCGCCGTGGTGGGCTGAGCGCTGGCGCCCACTCCGCCGTCCGTGACCGCCGGGACGCCGCTGCTGTCCCACATCAGCGGGGTGGGCGACATCGCCACGTCGTCGCCGTACGCGTTCTCGGCGGAGAGGATGCCGGTGACCGGGTTGAGCCGGAAGCTCAGTTCGGGGGAGGAAATCCCGTACGAGAGCTGCTGCACATGGGGATCGGCGGCGGCTTGGCGGTTCTTGAGCACGATGAGCTGTGCGAAGCCGTCGTCGTCGGCGGTGAGGACGAGGTCGGCGCCGGGGAAGATCTCCGGGTACAGGGCACGGGAACCGTCGATGATCGGGGCGGGGACCGGTCCGGGCCAGGTGAGTTGGATGTCGTAGCCGTCAACGGTGAGGGTGACGAGGGGAGTTGGCGTCGTATCGGCGGCCAGGGCCGAGCCGGCGACGCTGCCCTTGACGCCTTGGAGGAGCGAGACGCGGCGGACGGAAGAGGCACGGGAGGCACGTTCGGTGGACGCGGTGGATCTGCCGGCACGTGACGACTCGCCCGAACCGGCCGAGAACACGATCCGCGTGTTGGTGGCCGCCGGTTCCCAGCCCGCGTCGGTGCGGCGCAGGTCGTAGTCGATGTCCTTCCACTCGCCGTCCACCTTGGCCCGGATCGGCGAGGCATAGAGCTTCTTCAGCATGCCGCCGCCGGGCTTGGCCCAGGTGGTGGAGCGGGCGGTCCGCGCTGCGGTGACCTCGACGGACTTCCCGGTCTTCGCGGCGCGCGTGATCGCCACGGCCTCGGTGACCGGCTGCGCGCGCCGACTGTCGCTCGTGCCGTCGCCCGAACCCGCCCCCGAGCCGGAGTCGTCCAGGCCGAGGCCGACGAAGACGATGCCCGTCGCGGCGAGAGCCGCGGTGAGTACGGCGGCGGTGGTCCGGCTTCCGGGCATGCGCGTTCCGGACGTACCCGTTCCGGGCGTGCGAGACCGGTTGCGCGTGGTGCGCGTCATCGGGCGAGTTCCCCTTCCCCCCTCGGAACCGGGCGCGCGGCAGGGCGCGACCCGGGCCCGCCGATGATGGCTCAAGAGTCGGCTGTCGTCACGCTTCGCGCATGCGGGCGGGATTGAGTCGGTCGGTCGTCGCGTCCGTATTGGTGGTCGGCCTCACCCGCGGACGGCTGCCCCGTGGAGTGCCTCCCCGCACGGCAAATCAGTACCAACCGCCTTCAACTCCCCCGATCCACGCGGTATTTGTAAGGGGAAGGTAAGAATAACGTAATAGATCACGAAAGGGTGGCGGCTTCCGTTACCTCGGGTAGGTCACACTCCGCCCATCACCAACCGCTACAAGATGTTACGTACCGTGTCGATCATCACATCCGCACAGGTGATCTAGCGAAACCCCACAGATCCGTCACAGAATCTCCCGCATCTGATATGCCGGGGGGACCTCACCGTGTTCGGTCGCATTTCGCATGCCCGCAGTCGCCGTATGTCCGGACTGCGTACGGCTGTTGTGCCCGCTGTCGGCGCGGCCCTGCTGGTGGGTCTCCTGCCCGTGCAGGCGTTCGCCGTGCCGCCCGACCCGGCCGCGGCCGAGCAGGGTCGCGAGGACACCCTCGAACTGGAGACGCTCGATCCGGAAGTGCCCATCGAGGGCGTGACCGAGGAGAAGCACCTGGAGACCCTCAAGGCGACGGTGCCCCCGAACCGGGTGCAGCCTCCGGCGAACACGACGACCACGCCCGTGGGCACGGGGAGCGTCAACTTCGACTCGGCCGCGACCACGACACCGGCCGCCCTCCGCGCCGGCACGACCGCCCAGCAGGTGGCCGACCCCAAACCCGCAGGCGCCCTGCCCGTCAGCCTTGGCCAGGCCCCCGACCGGGCCGCCCCCACCGGAACCTGGGACGTCACGGTCTACGACCGCACCGTGGCCGTCTCCCAGGGCGTGGACGGCGCCGTCATAGGTGTCCAGGCCCCGGCGACCGGATCCGTCCCGATCTCCGTCAAGGTCGACTACGCCAAGTTCAAGAACCTCTACGGCGCCGACTGGGCCTCCCGCCTCACGTTCGTGCAGTTCCCCGAGTGCTACCTGGACACCCCCACGGTCGAGGCGTGCCAGGAGTACGTGGAACTGGAGACGACCAACGACACGGAGACCGAGTCGGTGACGGCGGTCGTCGACACGGCGGCCGACGGGACGGTCACCCCCGCCTCGACGACGACGCCGCAGACCGTCCCTGGCGGTCCGTCAACAGCCCAGGTCTCCTACCGCAGTTCGCCCGCCACGACCGGGACCGCAGTCGCGGCCTCCGGTGACCGGGCCGCCGTGGGTATGGTCGACTCCGGCCAGGGCAACGGCGGTTCGTTCAAGGCGACGCCCCTCGCGTCCAGCGGCAAGTGGGCCGCCGGTGGCTCCTCGGGCGCCTTTACCTGGTCGTACCCGCTGACCGTCCCGGCCGCGCCCGCGGGGCCGGCCCCGAACATCGCGCTCGGCTACAACTCCCAGACTGTGGACGGCCGTACGGCGGTTTCCTCGCCCCAGGTGTCCTGGATCGGCGAGGGCTGGGACTACGACCCCGGACACATCGAGCGCCGCTACCGAAGCTGCCAGGACGACCGGAAGGCGCTCAAGGCGGGCACCCCCAACAACAAGGCCGCGAAGGACAAGACGTCCGACCTGTGCTGGGTGTCGTACAACGCGGTGATGTCGCTGGCGGGCAAGACCACGGAACTCGTACGTGACGCGCAGGCCGGCAGCAACCCGGAGACCGACACCGAGATCTACCGTCCGATGCAGGACGACGGCACCCGGGTCGAGCGCCGCGTCATGGCCGGCACCAACAGGGACGACAACGGCGAGTACTGGATCGTCACCACGACCGACGGCACCAAGTACTACTACGGCCTCAACAAGGTGGGCGGCGGTCACGCCGACACCGACTCCGTCTCCACCGTTCCCGTCTTCGGCAACCACCCGGCCGAGCCCTGCTACAACACCGCCTTCGCAAGCTCCCGTTGCGGCGCGGGCAAGCAGCAGGCCTGGCGCTGGGGCCTGGACAAGGTCGTCGACGCCCACGGCAACGCGCTGGTCATCAGCTGGACGCAGGAGAAGAACCACTACGCCGTGAAGAAGAAGTTCACGGCACCGGAGCAGTACGACCGCTTCGCCTACCCGACGACCATCGAGTACGGCATGCGCGCGGACCTGACGAAGCCGTCGGCGAAGGTCGAGTTCGGCGCCAAGGAGCGCTGCCTGGAGTCGGCGACGGCGTGCGCCGACACCAACTTCGCCAAGACCGACGACCCAGGCGCGTACCGCCTCTGGTGGGACACCCCCGGCAACCTCAACTGCAAGTCCACGTCGAAGCTCTGCCCCGCCTTCCCGTCCTTCTGGACGCAGAAGCGCCTGGACACGATCACCACGCAGGCGGCCCGGGCCGGCCGGACAGGTCTCGGCAAGGTCGACACGTACACCCTCAACCAGTCCTTCCCGAAGGACTGGTACGACACGGCCCCCAGCCTCTGGCTGAACTCGATCACCCGCACCGGCTTCGGCCCCGGGGACACCACGGGAACCGTTCAGCACAAGGACGGCGTCAGCTTCGCCGAGTACAAGGTCGGCTCGACGTCACCACTGCATGTGCGCCTGCGCGACAAGCAGCTCCCGAACCTGGTCCGCACAGGCGCGAACGACCAGCGCCCCGGTTTCACCCGCCCCCGCATCGGCACGGTGTCGACGGAGGGCGGCGGTGATGTCGACGTCGAGTACACGGGCGGCTGCGCGAGCGCCCCGGCCACGGACAACGGCCGCAGCAACGGCACGTGTTACCCGGTCCGCTGGTCCCCGGACGGTGACGAGAAGACCCCCGCGAAGGCGTGGTTCAACAAGTACGTCGTCGAGTCCGTCACGGAACGGGACAAGGTCACCTCGCACGGCCAGGACATCAAGACGGTCTACGCGTACGACGGCCCGGCCTGGTCCAAGAGCGACGACGAGTTCAGCCGCCCGTCCCTGCGCACCTTCAGCGACTGGCGCGGCTACCGCGAGGTCACGGTGACGAAGGGCAGCAGCGTCGCCCCCGGGAACGGTGTCCTCCAGGCCCAGTCCTACTCCAAGACCCGCTACTTCCTGGGGGTGGGGGGCCAGGTCAAGGACTCCACTCAGGCCCTCACCCTGCTCGCGGACGACGACCGGCAGTACGCGGGCATGACGGCGGAGACGATCACTTACCTGGACTCCGGCGGAAAGGTCCAGAACCGCACCCTGAACTTCCCCTGGTCGAAGCAGACCGCGTCCCGCCCGAGGGAGGCGGAGGACGCCACGGACATGGAGCCGCTCCTGGCCCACCGCAGCGGAGTCAGGCGTACGGACTCCATCCAGACCGTCGACACGAGCTGGCGCGCGGTCCGCACCCTCACGACGGTCGACGACACGTACGGCCTGCCGGTCCAGGTGGAGACGGCGGTGGTCAAGCCGAACGGCACCGCCGAGACCCTCTCCGACCAGACGTGCACGGTGACGACGTACGTCCACAACCCTGTGGCCTGGCTGATCGGCCTGCCCAAGTCGCAGCGCAGCACGGGTACTTCGTGCGCGGGATACGCGGCGGCGGACCCGGCGACCAAGCTCATCAAGTCCGTCCGCAACAGCTACGACGGAAGTACGGGCGACATCGAGATCCCGTCGAGGGGCCTGGTGACGACCGTCACCGGCGTCGACGGCACCGGAGCCTCGGACGTGGTCGCCGGGACGACGACGTACGACCCGCTGGGCCGCGTCCGTACGGTCACGAAGCCCGGGGCGGGCACGACGACGACCGAGTACACACCCGGTGACGAGGGCGGCCCGGTCACCTCCGTGAAGGTGACCAACGCCAAGGGCCACCCCGTCACCACGACCTTCGACCCGGGCCGGAGCCTGGCCCTGACGGTCACCGACGCCAACAGCCGCGTCACGCGCAGCGAGTACGACGCCCTCGGCCGCCTGGTGAAGGGCTGGTCCCCGTCCCGCTCGGCGGGCGGCAAGCCGGACGTGGTGATCGACTACCAGTCGGCGATCGCCACGGGCAGTGTGACCCGTCCGGCCGCAGTCACCACCAGCACCCTCAAGGACGACGGCACGTACGCCAGGCAGGTCACCCTCTACGACGGCCTGTCGCGCCAGGTGCAGACCCAGTCGGAGGCGCACGGCCCCGGCCGCGTCGTCACCGACACGACGTACGACGACCACGGCCTGGTGGACGAGCAGAAGGGCGCCTATCTGGCGCAGGGTGATCCGACGGCGGAGATCTTCCTTCCTCGCTCCGAGACCCTGATCCCGAGCAAGGTCAAGTTCCGCTACGACGGCCTGGAACGCCCGTACCGCGAATCGACGTACCACGCCGGTGAGTACAAGTACGCGACGTACACGACCTACAGCGACACGAGCACGTACGTGAACCCGGCCGGCTCGACCTCGCCCCGGACGCGCACGTACACCGACGTCCTCGGCCGCGTCACCTCGATCCGCCACTACAAGGACGCGTCGAGCACCGACGCGGGCCGTACGACGACGTACACGTACGACGCCCGCGGCTACCGCACCGAGGTGAAGGATCCGGCGGGCAACATCTGGACGTACGTGTACGACGCCCGGGGCCGGGTCAAGTCGACCACCGACCCGGACGTCGGCAAGACGGACACCTGGTACGACGAGGCGGACCGCCCGAACAAGGTGACGGACGCGGAGAACCGGACGACGTTCACGCAGTACGACGACCTCGGCCGTGTCACGTACGTCCGCGAGGGCTCGGCCACCGCAGACCCGGTGAAGTCGTTCTCGTACGACAGCCTGCCGGGTGCGCTGGGCCAGCCGGTGGCGTCGGTCCGTCACACCTCACAGGGCGACTACACGAACCGGGTCACGGGCTACGACACGGAGTACCGCCCGACGGGCACCGAGACGCAGATCCCGGCGGCGGGCGCGACGACGGCGGGCCTGTCGGGCACGTACGCCTACGGGTACACGTACACCCCCACGGGCAACCCCCTGTCGGTGACGCTGCCTGCGATCGGCGGCCTGCCGAGGGAGAAGGTCGTCACCCGCTACAACAGCGACGGCCTGCCGGAGTCGACCTCGGGCCTGACCTGGTACACGGCGGACGTCACCTACTCCCCGTACGGCGAGCCCCTTCGCACGGTCTCCGGCGCGCAGCCCTACCGCGTGTGGACGACGAACTTCGTCGACCCGGCCACGGGCCGCCTCCAGCGCACGGTCGCCGACCGCGAGACAGCCGACCCCCACCGCATCACGGACAGCTACTACTCCTACGACCAGTCCGGGATGATCACGTCCAACTCCCGCCAGCTGACGGACGGTTCGACGACCCCGCCCTGGGACACGCAGTGCTTCACGTACGACGTGATGGGCGAGCTGGTGAACGCCTGGACGTCGAAGATCACCCCGACCGACGGCACCAGCTGCAAGGCGGCGAACGGCACGACGTGGGGCTACCGCTCCGACTACGCGGCCTCGTCGGGCCCGGTGGCGGACGCCCCCGACACGTTGTCGGACACGACGACCCCGGACACGTCACTGACGACCACGCTGGCGGCGACGGCCCCCGAGTCCTCGACGGTCTCGACGGGCGCGACGGCATACCGCCAGTCGTTCACGTTCGACTGGCTGGGCAACCGGGCCGCGATGACGGAGTACAACCCGGCGGACGCGACGAAGGACGTCACTTTCAAGTACGGCTACGGCAACAGCGCGGGCAAGCAGCCGCACACACTGGGCTGGATCGCCACCACCCCGACGGGCGGGGGCAGCAGTTACGCGTACGACGCGGTGGGCAACACGACGACCCGCGATCTGTCGACGACGACACAGTCCCTGACCTGGACGCGAGAGAACAAGCCGGCCGCGATCACGGACGACGGCACGACAACGACGTACGTCTACGACGCCAACGGCAACCGCCTCCTGGAGAACTCCCCGTCGGGCTCGACCCTCTACCTGGGCGAAACAGAGGTGACGACGGACGCGAGCGGCACGATTGTGCGTGCTTCGCGTGCGTACGCCCACCCGGGCGCCCCGACGGTGGTCCGCTCGACGAGCAACGGCGCGACGACAGGCCACAAGCGCAACGTGATGCTGGCGGACCACCTGGGCACGTCGAACACGACGGTGGACGTGACGACGGTCGGCCAGCCGGTGACACGCCGTGCCTTCAAGCCGTACGGGGAGGCACGGGGGCCGAAGCCGGCGAGCTGGCCGAACAAGCGGAGCTACCTGGGCGTCGGAATCGACGACGCGGCTACTGGGCTTACGCACATCGGGGCACGGGAGTACGACCAGGCGTCTGGGCGGTTCCTGTCGGCGGACCCGATCATCGACCTCGCGGATCCGCTTCAGATGAACGGGTACGCGTACAGCAACAACAGCCCGGTCTCCCGCTCGGACCCGACGGGGTTGCGAGTCGACGACGGAACCGGCCACAACGAACCGCGCGAAGGCGGTGGCAGCCTCGGTAATAGCACCGCTTCTACCGCCTCGAGCAATTCTAGTACCTCGCGTAAGGGTCGGGCGAAGGAGTTGGCTGCTGATAAAATTCGACACGATGCTGCGGTACAGGCTGTTGCGGCGTACTTGCGCGCGCTCTGGTCACACAATCCAGATGTTCAGGTGCACACCGAGTACTACATAAAAGGAGCGCAACCTAAGAATGGGAAGGGTAAAGGCGGCAGTGCGGACATAGTCCTCATTTTTCCGGACGAAATCTTCGTTTGGGAAATGAAGTCGGCTATTTCGGCTGAGGAGGATGGTCCTGAGGCTCTTGATCGCTATGTCGGGGCTTTGCAGAGGATTGAACGGAAGGAACGAACATACAGGACTGTGAGGAGAGGGCCGGATCTTCCTCAGGTAGCTACGGTGGATCCGTTGAATCCGAGGCAGCAACTCGTAGCACAGTCAACGCGGAGTCGAACTAATTCGCCGCGTAAGGGACAACAGTACGATGGCGTGATCGGTTGGTGGACGCGCAGGCAGCCTCCGAGGGGGCAGGCGCCGGACGGTATGGAACCCGTTACTGTGCCAGCGCCGTTGACGATCCAGGTTTGGCAACCGACCCCCGAGCAGCAGAGAAATATTGCATGGGGTGCCATCGGGGCGGGAGCGCTTCTTGTCTTCGGTAAGATGGTAACCAGCCCCTTCGGGCTGGAATGAACTCAGGTTTCCCTCGGGGTTCCTGAGGCATATGGGCAGGGTAAGGTTCTTGGCGGGGTCGGTTGCCCCAGTTCCTTGAACCCCGTGAAAATCCAGTGCGACCTTTAGGCGGTTCAAGTGGACGTGCTCCACTCGATTAACTCCAGCATCAGTCATGGGCTTGTCGTGGAACTCACGGTGCGCGAAGAGCGTCACCATGCCTTGTTTGACTCGGCATTTGACTGGCTGACGAGTGGAGTTAGGAAATACGACCTTCATGGAAACCTCGATGAGCTTCCGGATGGTCTTCCTGTTTCTGAACGAGGCTTCTTGCGCGTGCAAGATGTCATTTCCCGCGAAAGTCAATCAAGCGGTTGGGGATATGTTCACGTTTCCCCCGAAGGGAATTTCGACGTTCTATATAATCCGTACGTCGAAGATGCGCTCCCGTGGCTGAAGTGTCAAATTTCTGATCGTCCTGAATCGGCGAGTGTGAAGATTGGCCGTTTCGTGGAGAAGGGTGAGGTTGGTGATTCGGATATCCGGTTTTCCGTAGCCTTCCACGAAGAACTGGCAGACTATGTAATGTTGAATCTCGACGTCGATGCAGCGGCGCTGATCGATCCCGAGACAACAGACGCCGAGCATGCTCGGCTACTTGCTGTGGTCCGCTGGGCTTGCAATCGGTACAATGTGGTTTTCGGGCACGTCGCCTACCAGCGAGGCGGCGCAGTCACCACTGAGCTGGAGAACCAGCTGCGTGGCCCGGTGAGTGATCCAGTAGAGAACACGCCACAGTGGCAGACGAGACTCAGGGGCTACTCATGGCTCATGGTTGTCCCGGGTGAAATCGCTCCGCTTCTCGGAGGAGTAGAGGGTTTGTGTAGCACGGGGGCGTTTTCGGATGTCTCGATCCTCCCGAACAGCGCATTGCTACTCCAAGCCACACCTACGTTCCAGGAGTACGGCGGCGAGTCTGTGCGGCGTGTCTACCAGGTGGTGCGTGACGTGACGGTCAAGGGAGACTTCCGAAGCCCTTCGCTGATGCCGGGCCCGCCAACACACATGGTGGTCTTCGACGAGTGAGGTGCAGCTGCCTCTCAGTACGTCTGTTACCTGGCTTCGTACGGGGGTAGCAAGTTTTCCCGACTTCGTAGCCAGATTAAATCCACGAGCGTTACGCCCGAACTCGTGAAAGCTGGTGCGAGATATGCTCGCCAACATGGCTGACTTCGTGCAGGTGTCGACGGCGACCGAGTCGCGTGAGCAGGCTGTGGAGCTGGCTCGGTCGGTGGTGAGTGGTCGTTTGGCGGCCGGGGCGCAGATCGTCGGGCCGGTTGGCTCCGTCTTCTGGCATGAGGGCGAGTTCGGGACCGGTGAGGAATGGCAGCTCCTCCTGAAGACCCGGGCCGACAGGTACGCCGAACTTGAGGCACACCTTCTGGAACGCCACCCGTGGAAGAACCCCGAGATCCTGGCGGTGCCGATCGTCGCGGGGGCGGATGCCTACCTGCGGTGGGTAAGCGCGACCCTTGCGCACGTGCCAGAAGAGTGACCGACTGTCAGGCTTGGGCTTTCTCCAGTGCCTGGGCAACTTCCGGAAGCGACCGATGGCCACCAAGTCGTCGCAGGACTGGGGCAAGTCGCTCGCGCGGCCGTACGGAGGCGACTCCGGCGGAGAGGTCGAGGGCGCGGATTGTCACAGAGGCCGCCTGTTCGATCTCCCCGGCAGCCATGTAGGAGTCGGCGAGCCAGGACAGGTACAGGCTCTTGTCCCGCGCGTGCGTGTCGTCGTACTCGGCCAGGGCTGTCTCCAGGACCGGGACCGCGCGGAGCGGGCGCCTGAGTTCCGTCCAGCATCGGCCGGTCATGATCCTCAGTTCGTTCCGGTCGACCCATGCCACCCAGTCCGGCTGCGGTGCGTCGTCGACCTCCGCAAGCGCGGACTCTGCGGCAGCGAGGGCGCGTTCCGTCTCACCCGCGAGTCCTGCGACCGCGTACGCCCAGGCAAGCCGTTCCTGTAGCAGCGCGCGTACCCCGGGCGCCGCGTCAGGTCCCGCAGTTGCACACGAGCGAGCAGCCGTCTCTATGCCTGCCTGTCGGTCGCCGCTGAGTGTCTGGTAGGCGAGGAAGGCGAGGGCGTTGCCGGCGAGTGCGGTGTCTTCGGCCTCTACAGCAGCCATGTGGCTTGCCTCGTACAGCCCGGTCGCATCGGCGTGCCTACCGCTGTCGAACGCGGCCCAACCGGCTTGCTGGGCCTGTTCGGAGAGTACGGAAAGCAGTGCCCTGTACGTCCCTTCGCTGTAGGTCGCATCGCGGATCAGAGCCTTGGTGGCCTGGTACTCGCCCAGGTAGACGCGGTATGTGTCCCCGCCTCCGAGTACGTTGTCCAGGCGGCGTAGTCGCGTGGCGCGCTCTCGCAGCCGCTTGGGAAACTCGCTCCCGACTCGGCGGCCTGTCTGAGGGCGAGCAAGTTCGGGCAAACCGACGGCAAGCCCAGCCCCAGCCGATGACTTGAAGAACTCCCTACGCCGCACTTCGTCTCCGTCTCCTTCGGCGGTGGTCGGACATAGAGGTTTGGGGAGCGCGCGGTGCAGCGCTGACGGTTCCTCCCACGCACGTGGGGCGAGACCGAGCATGCCTCCGGGGATGCGCAGCGCGTCGGCGATCCGGGCGACCTTTTCGAAGGTGGTCACACTGCCATGCCCACGTGCCAGCAAGCCGACGCGTTCCGGCTTGATGTCGCACTCGACGGCGATCTTCGAGTAACTGATCCCCGCTGCACTTCGGGCGAGGCGGAACACCGTGCCGAAGTCGTGCGCCCTGATGGCAGTTCGCATGTCCGCACGGTCCAAGAGCCCGCGCGGGAGCGCGGTCGGCGGTACGTAGCCCGTCATGAGGTGTCCCGTCGTGCCTGCTGGTGACAGTGTGTTGCGCTCGGCTGACTCTCAGCCTACCCATGGTGGGGATACCCACAGGTGGGAAGTCAGCAGCCTTGCCAAGGCGGACAGTTGATGCGAAATACCCCGGCGACCGCGCGAACGGTCCCGGGGCGTGGTCAACACTGACTAGGAGCGTCGACATGTCGAAAGCTACAGCCCCCGAGAGGGAGTGCGAACCCGGGGTCAGGATGACCATCCGCGTTTACACGGTGCGCGGTGGAAGCGGTGAGATCATCGAGGATCGTGGTGTGGTCAGGGTCTTGGGGAGCAACGGGCCGCTGCCCCTGAGGAACGCCTTCCCGCCCTGCGCCTGTCCCCTTCACCGGCGGCAGGAGTCCGTACTGTGACCATCCGCGCCGCCACAGACACCCCACCCCCATCAGCGGAATGCACCGTCGCACAACGGCCGGAGTACGCGGACCTGCACCGCACCTGCCGCCAGACCGAGGACGTCCCCTTGCCCCACGGAGGCGGCCTGTTGCTGATGCGTCGCTGTGGCTGCACTTGCCACGCCCAGCCCGGGGAAGTGTCATGACGTCGGTGCTGCGCATGTGCCGCCACTGCGACGAGCTGATCACCGACCCGGACGACGCGGTCGTAGTGGCATACGTGCACGCCAACTCCGGGCCCGGCAGGGCGGTATGGGCGCACAACGCACACGCACACCTCGTACAGCCGGACCCGTACCCCCTCGCGCTCCTGGCCGCTCGGCGGACGCCCCTCGATCACTCTGGAGTTCGACGACGCCCACGCGGTCGTCCTCACCGCCGACCTCGACACCCGTCATGCCCGTGCCG
>NZ_JBSFDA010000105.1:0-34878 GCF_053593675.1 Streptomyces sp. NPDC002156
GGGCCGGGGCATTCCAGCCCGCCCGGCGCCTGAGGACAAGGCCCGTTCAGCCCAACCTTCCCACCCACCCCCGGCCGCCACCACCCTCCAGCCCGTCCGGCGTTTGAGGACGAGCGCGTTCAGCGCGACTTCCCACCCACCCGACGGCCGCCACCACCTTCCAGCCCGTCCGGCGTTTGAGGACGAGGCCGTTCAGGCCGAAGGGGGGGCTGGGGCGCAGCCCCCAGGGGATGGGAACGGGTAGGGGCGGCGGGGGCGAAATCAGCTACCAGTCGCCGTCCTCCACCGGCTTCCCCGTCAGCGGCTTCACCTGGCCGGGCGACGGCTCCTGCCACGGCTCGTGGTCGTCGCCGAGCCAGTCGCCGACCGGCTGTACGGCCGTCAAGGGGTCCGTGGGCGCGAGATCCCCCGCGTTCTCGTCGTAGTAGTCGAACCAGGGCAGGCCCGCCCGGGTGTAGGCCGCCCGGTCCACGGGTGACGGGGGCGGGGCCTCGCCCGTGATGCGGCGCCACTCGGGTGGCGTCACGAGGTGTACGAACACGCGTCCGGCTGGGCGCTCGGCCCATGCCGTGAGCGGCCGGTCGTCCCGGTAGACCTCCTGGCGCATCGAGCCACCGACACCCAGCCCCATCGCCGCCCCCGACCGCTGCGGAGCCCCCGCTCCGCTCGGCGCCGGCATCGCCATGGGCGCCATGGGTGCGGGCCCGCCATACCCCCGGTTCCGGGCGGTCGCCGCCCGTTCCGCCCGGCGGCGCTCCTCCTCGCGCCACTTCGCCAGTTCCGCGTCGGACAGCGGGAACGACTGGAGCTGTACGCCGCCCCACACCTCCTCGCCCGTGACCTGGCCCTCGACGGTCGCACCCAGCCCGAGGGGCACCGCCACGAACTGGCGGACCGTGCCCTTGCCGGAGTTGATGCCGTCCAGCCAGGGCTGGCGCGGCAGCACCACGTAGTTCTGCGGCTTCCGGGACAGCCGGTCGCTCCACGGCTCGCCCGACACCGCGCACACCTTGCCCACGCCCACCTGCAACGCGGCGGGCTCGACGGTGCCCGCGAAGCTCAGCCACATCGCCTCGCGCAGATACACCGGCAGCAGCACCCCGCCGCGCGCCCGCCAGGCCTCCGGCACGGTGTCGGGGTAGTCGGCGACCCGGCGCACCGGGAACTCGCCGAGCCCCGGCGGCAGCGGATGCGTGCCCGTCTCCGGCAGCCGGAGGGTGCGGACGAACCGTACGGCCACACCGCCCGGCAGCCGCAGGGTGTTGCCTTCGATCCGCACGCCGGAGTCACCCATGCGCCGCCCCCTTGGTCCTCAGTCGTTCTATCTACGTGACTTCCTATGTGACTTCGTCACATAGAACGACGTGACACGGCCTTGCGGTTCCTGCCCGGCACGCGCACCCGCTTCAGGTGCTTCCGCAGCCGGGTCAGCCGGGGCATCCGCTCCCGCTCCTCCCGGGTGCACCGGTCCAGCTCCTCCAGGAGCCGCCGGGAGCGGTGCTCGGTGTCCAGCTCGTCGAGGATGCGGTTGACCTCGGTCAGGACGGCCCCGTGCAGCTGCCACTGGGCCGCGTCCTGCTGGATCTCCGCCAGGAGCAGCTGTGCCAGCTTGTCGCGGGTCGCTGTCGCCGCCCGGAGTTCGGTGGCGAGTCGAGTCTCCGCAGACTCTGCGCTGACACTGACGTCGGTGGTCACGAGGACCGCGAAACTGACCACGGCGTCGGCGATCTCGGACAGCAGCCGCTCCAGTGCGGCGCCCGTCTCCGGGGCGAACAGCGGCTCGGGTTCCCGCTCCTTGGCCAGGTCGGTCAGGCTGCGGGCGAGGACGCGCAGGACGACCGTGCAGATCTCCAGCGTGTCCAGGCCGGTGCGCAGCACGACCCGGTGCAACAGGCCCTCCCGGACCCGAGGGTTGAGCCGCAGACTGTCCTCGGCCTGCTGCAGGGCCGCGTCCACCTCGACGATGTCGTGGTCGAGCCGACGGGCCTCGTGCAGCCGGGCGGTCGCGTGGTCCACGGGAGTGCGGCCGGCGGCCTCCTCACCCATCCGCAGCATCAACTGCCGTACCCGGCGCGCAAGATCCTCGATGGACTCGCCGGCCGCTTCCACCCACACCGGGGGAGCCAGCAACAGGTTGAAGGTGAGCCCGACGACCGCGCCGATCACGGTCTCCAGGACCCGCGCCCAGGCCGTGTCCCCGACCCGGGTGACGCCGAGGACCAGCATCGCGCTGATCGCCACCTCGGGCACGAACTCGCTGACCCGCACCAGATGCCCGACCACCAGCGAGGCCAGGATGATCAGTCCCAGGCTCCACCAGGTCAGGCCCATCAGCACGCTGAAGCCGATCGCGATGACGACCCCGGCGACCACGGAGTTCACCCGGCGTATGCCGGTCTTGATCGTGGCGTAGAGGGTGACCTGGACGACCAGGAGCGCGGTCAGCGGAGCGGTGAGCGGCGCGGACTCGGGACTGACGCGGAGGGCGACGACGTACGCGATCGTCGCGGCGGCCGCCGACCGCAGCGTCTGGACGACCACGGGCTCGCGGTGCCTGCCCACGAACCGGACGGCGGACGCCGTCCACTCACCAGGTACCACTCGCATGCGTGCGCACGCCTCCTTCCCGTCCTTCCCGCCTTCCTGTAAACGGACCGAGCGTACTCACGGACGGCCGCGGGCGCGTGCGGCGCGGAGGGAGGTATTCCTCACGTGATCAGGGATGTTTCCCTTCGCTGACCGCAGGTTTTGGTGACCAGGTTGACCAATAAGTTGTGGATCTTCGGGCCGTCCGGTGATCTCCTGGTTCGTATGGCCGACGACCCCGATTCCCCGCACGCAAAGGCCCTCCGCCATGTCGCAGCCCTCTCCACCGGCCCGGCCGTGTCCCCTGACCTCCGGGTGACCCTGAACTTCCACCCCGACCGGACGGTCCGCGAACTGCCCCTGCTGCGGGCGTTGGCCCAGGACGGTGTCTACTGCTCGCAGTTCGTCACCGGCACCAGCAACGGCGGGCTCACCGCCCGTCCCGGCGGCGACCGCTGGCGCTGGGAGAGCCGGATGTTCGCGGGGACGTACGACAGAGCGCCCGCCCACCAGCGCCCGGTGTACGGCGCGTTGAACTTCCGCCGCCAGGTCGTCGGCGCCGCCCCGAGGTTCGGCTCCTCGCACTTCCGGCTGACCGGCGCCGCCCTCGCGCGGGCCACCTTCTGCTACCCGGACAGCGCGGCGGAACCCGCCCACTTCGGGGTCGCCGCGGGAATGTCCCTCCTCGCCCTCGCCGAGGCCGACGAGCGGGACGCGCTCGACGACTACATCGAGGCCCAGATACACGGCCCCGTCCTGCTCGACCGGGACGTCGAGGCGCTGGTCCTCGACGCGAGCTATCGCGGCACCCCGGTGGAGAAGGCGGCCCGCACCCTGCCCGTACCGCTCGAATGGCACCCCGGATACCGGCTCACCGTAGGGGAGTTGCACCGCCACGCCGACTACCGGGGACCCGAGTACGTCGAACTCGGCGCCCGGATCGCCGAGGACGGCCACCTCGACCCACGGATCATCGGGGACGCGGTCCGCACCGGCCGCCATGAACTCCAGCACCTGAAGATGGTGTGGCACTGCCTCGCCCGGTTCGGCGCCCCCGAGGGAGCGGGCACCGCCCGTTCGAGCTAAGCGTCAAAGGGTCCAGAATTTCCCTGTATGGCTGGCCTGTCCTGTGGCGGACGGGTCCGGTTCCCGACCCGTTTCGCACCCGCTTCCGTACGCTGTTCCGGGGCCGTACGCAGGGCGCGGACCCGGCCGGTCGAGACGGGGGAGGCACGGAGACGGTGACCGATTCGTGGGAGCGGGCCAGAGAGATCCTCATATCGGCGGGGTTGCCGCCGGACAGCCTCGTGGGCTGCCGTCCGCTCACCGGTGGGACGTACAACGCCGTCGAGGAGCTGCGGCTGGCCGACGGCAGCCGGTACGTCCTGAAGATCCCGCCGCCGGAGACGGTGCCGGGGCTGCGGCACGAGTCCCGACTGCTCGTCTCCGAGGCGGAGTTCTACCGCGCCGCCGGCACGGTCGGCGTACCGGCGCCGAGCCTCGTGGCCCTCGGCGACGGCCACCTGCTGATGACCGCCTGCCCGGGCGACCCCTGGGACGACTCCCCGACCGATGCCGAGCGCGTGCTGCTGAGGGGTGAGCTGGGCGGCCTGGTGGCCCGCCTGCACACGGTCACCGGATCGGCCTTCGGCTACCCCTCCGGCGCCCTCGGCCCCCTCGCCCCCGACTGGCGCACCGCCTTCACGACGATGTTCGACGCGGTGCTCGACGACGCCGTTCGCTACGGCGCGTGGCTGCCGGCCCCGGTGGACGAGGTGGCCCGCACCGCCCGGGACGCGTACGACGCCCTCGACGAGGTCACCGTGCCCCACCTGGTCCACTTCGACCTCTGGCAGGGGAACATCCTGGTCGACCGCTCGGCCGGGGCGCCGCGCATCGGTGGCCTCATCGACGGCGAGCGCATGTTCTGGGGCGATCCTGTGGCCGACTTCGTGTCGCTGGCGCTGCTGGGGGACATCCGGGGCGACGAGGCGTTTCTGCGGGGCTATCGGGATGCCGGAGGGCAGGTCGAGTTCGATGAGGGGGTCTGTCGGCGGATCGCTCTGTACTGCTCCTACCTGTACCTGATCATGCTGACCGAGGTGATGCCCCGGGAGATGGGGGAGGAGCGGAAGAAGTGGGCACGGGAGGTGGTCGGGCCTGCGCTGATGGGTGCCTTGGGAGATCTTCCACTCGCGCGCCGCCCGCGCTAGTTCAGTGTGTCCCGGTGCGTAGTCTGATGGGGTGCAACTGCCCTTGGGAGAACGTGTGTGGCCGGCGGTGACCCAGTGACTGACTTCGGCGCGATCGACGCCCTGCTGGCCGGTGCCCGCCAGGAGGTGCCGCTGCCCTCGGTCGAGGTGCGGCGCGGGCTGCGGGAAGGGCTGAACCTCTCGCGCGCCCAGGTGGCGCAGGCCCTCGGGGTGAGTCCCTCCACCGTCGGAGGGTGGGAGTCGGGGCGGGACCCCAGCGGCGAAGTGCGCGAGAAGTACGCCTACTTCCTCGACGGGGCGCGTACGCGGCTGGAGGCGCAGGCTGAGCAGGACGCCGAAGAGGAGGCCTCCGCGGCCTCCGAGGAGGTGACGGAGGCAGGGGAAACAGAGGCCGAAGGAGAGGGCGAGTCGGAGACTCTCTCCGTCGCCCAGCCCTGCGTGCTGTGCGGACACCCCGCCCGGCATCAGGTCGCCGGGTTTCCGCAGCACCTCGATCCCGATGAGTGCGGCGGGGAGACGGCCACGGTCAGCGAGCCTCCCGCGACCGCGAAACCCGCGGCCGCCGCAACCGCCGCCGTCGCCGCGACGCCCGTCAAGGTCGTCCCCGTCGGGCGTCGCGTCCAGACCGTCTCCGACGAACCCGATCCGATCGCCGCCGCCGTCGCCGGAGCCCTCGCCGAGCATGCGGGGGACGTCGACGCGGCGACCGCCGCGCTGGTCAAGCGGGCCATCCCGGACGCGATGGCGCTGCTCGACTCGACCCGCAAGGGCGGGCGGTACGACGTCGTGGCGCATCCCTGGATCCCGGACATCCTGCGCAAGCAGACCGCACGCGGTGCCGACCAGATCTGGGAGGCCCGCCCCAAGTGGGCCCGCCACGAACTCCCGCCCGGCGCCCACGAGGTGACCGCGCTCGACATCAACGGCGCCTACCTCTCCGCGCTCAAGACCCACCTCCCCATCGGCCAGTTGGAGCACTCGACCGGGTTCGGCCACGACCGCCGCAGGGCAGGCGTCCACCTGATCACGCCACCCGTCTGGGACCACGAGGCCGAACTGCCCAACCCGATCGGCAACCGCGACGAACCGGGCCCGCTGTGGGTCACCGAGCCCACGCTGAGGCTCCTCCTACGGCTGTCCGGGCCGAAGTACGGGCTGTGCGAACCCCCGGAGATCCACGAGTCGTTCACCTCCGGCGCCACCGAGAACCTGCTGGAGAAGTTCCGGATCGCCCTGAAGGACGCGCGCGACCGGGCCATCGAGCAGGACGACGAGGTCACCCTCGAATACGTGAAGGCGATGTACTCCAAGTTCGTCTCCACCATGGGGGAGTCGAACTACAACCGGGAGCTGTACCGCCCCGACTGGATGCACCTGATCCGCTCGCAGGCCTTCGCCAACCTCTGGACCAAGGCCTACAAGGCATACGGCGAGGGGCTCACCGTCGTACGCGCGATGGGTACCGACGAGCTGCATGTGATCGGCGACTGGCGGAGTGTCTTCCCGGAAGGGCGAGGCGTTTCCGAGGTCAAGATCAAGGACACCTACACCGTCGGCGACGATACTGATCCCGCCGCCGCGGGCGAGCACGAGAACTGAGTGACAGTGAGGGAGGCGGTGCATGCCTGAATACACCCACGAGTTCGGGAAGTACGGTGCCCGGGGCATCAAGGGCAGCGCGGCCGTGGCCCGGCGGCTCGACATGCTGGCGGGCGGGATCGTCACGCCGATCACGGCCCGGCGCGGGCTGCTGGCACGGCTGCACTACCTCACGCGTACCGACCATGCCAGGTCGGCGGCACGGGAGGCGGGGCTGACGGTCACCGACCGCACGCTCAAGGCGTGGCTGGAGGGCAGACGCAGCCCGTCGAAGCGGAACCTGGAGAAGATCGAGACGGCGTACTGGACGGTCCGCCGTCAGAACGTCGCCCGGTATCTCGTCGGGCGGCTCAACGCCCGGGGCCGGGGCACGCGAGTCGAACTGCACCCCCTCAACCAGTCCCAGGTGGACCGGCCGCGCCAGCGCGTCGTCGAGTTCCGCACCCTCAACATCCGGCACTGGGACCTGCTCGTCGAGGCCTGGTCCACCGGCGACACCCAGGCCTTCGACGACGCCTGGACCGACCAGATCGTCGACCTCGGCTCCCAGTGGGGCCAGTACGAGTACGTCACGAACGTCGGTTTCGCCGCCTGAACCCGGCCCCGAACTCGGGGCCGGGCCGGCGCGAGATGATCGTGCCATGAGTGAGATCATCCTGATGTCCGACGCGAAGGTGGCCGCCGTACCCGTCGAAGAGTGCGGCGACCCGCTCGTGGACGTACGAGGCGCCCTGCTCACCGACGACAGGAAGCAACACGCGTCCGGCGGCGCCCAGTTCCACCTGCGGCAGGGTGTCCTCGGCCGGCTGCTCGACGCGCAGGCACTGCTTCCCGACGGCATCCGGCTGCTGTTCGTCGAGGGCTACCGGCCGCCCGCTCTGCAACGCCGGTACTTCGACGGGTACTCCGCCGAACTGCGTGCCCAGCACCCGGACTGGCCCGAGGACCGCCTCCGTTCCGCGGTCGGCCGCTATGTCTCCCCGCCTGAGATCGCCCCGCACAGCGCGGGCGCCTGCTACACCCACGCCACCAACATCGACGCCAAGGCCCGCACCCACCGAGAGATCCTCGGCAAGGCCCTCAGCGAGGCCGGCCTGGTCAACTACCCCACGGAGTGGTGGCACTGGTCCTACGGCGACCGCTACTGGGCCCTGACAACAGGAGCTCCGACGGCACTGTACGGCCCCAGGCACGCCTGACGACGGGACCGGCTAAGCGGCCTGGGGGGCGGGCGCGGAACGCGCCCCGCAAGGGGCGCGGGGAACTGCGCGACCAGCCCCCACCGGCCGGTAGCCAACGAACGACCCACCCCCCCCGGAGCGCTCACGCAGAGAACGCGTTCACCCCCGTCAACTCCGCCGACACCTCCCACAACCGCGCGGCCGACTCCACATCGACCGCATAGTCCCGCACCCCACTGGTCTGATCCCCCGGCGTGGCGGGTTCAGCGACATCGCAGTCCTCGCAGTAGACCCCGCCCATCCCCGCCAACTGCGGAGAGGTAGCGGCCCACACCTGAGTGGCCGCACCCTGCTCGGGCGTCTTGAAGCCCTCCGGGTCGAGCGCGTTGCCCTCGGCGTCCCGCCACCCGCGTTCGATCTGCTCGGCGATCGGGATGTGGCGCTGGAGCGGGGTGAAGATGGCACCGGGGTGGAGCGAGAAGGCCCGTACGCCGGCCTCGCGGCCGAGCTTGTCCAGGTGGACGGCGAACAGGACGTTGGCCGTCTTGGCCTGCCCGTACGCCTCCCACTTGTCGTAGCCGCGCTGCCAGTGGATGTCGTCCCAGCGGATGCCGGAGAAGTGGTGGCCGCGCGAGGAGACGGAGACGACGCGTGCGCCGCCGGGGGCGATGGCCGGCCACAGCCGGTTGACGAGCGCGAAGTGGCCGAGGTGGTTCGTCGCGAACTGGGCCTCCCAGCCGGGCCCGACCCGGGTCTCGGGGCAGGCCATGATCCCGGCGTTGTCGATCACGAGGTCGAGGGGGCGCCCGGAGGCGAGGAAGCGGTCGGCGAAGGCGCGCACGCTGTCCAGGTCGCCGAGGTCGAGTGCGTCCACCTCGACACCCTCGACGCCGGCCAGCTCCTCTCGCGCGTGCTCGGGGCGGCGGGCGGGTACGACGACACGCGCGCCCGCCTTGGTGAGGGCGCGGGTGGTCTCCAGGCCGAGGCCCGAGTAGCCGCCCGTGACAAGGACGAGCTTCCCGGAGAGGTCGATGCCCGCGAGGACGTCGTCGGCGGTGCTCCGGGCATCGAAGCCCGAGCCGATCTTGTGCTGTGCGGTGGTCATGCACAGCACGCTACGAATTGGAGCACGCTCGAAGTCAAGAGACACCGCCGCCCTGCCCCGGCACCGACCCGCCGGCCAGCCCCTCAGGCCGATGGCAGCGCGCGTTCCCGCGACCACGCCAGCAGCTGGTCCACCGGCCAGGTCGTGACCACCCGTTCGGCCGGTACCCCGCACTCCTCCGCGCGGGCGCAGCCGTGGATCTGCCAGTCCAGCTGGCCTGGGGCGTGTGCGTCGGTGTCGATCGAGAAGAGGGCGCCTGCCGCGACGGCCTGTCGTAGCAGGCGGCGCGGTGGGTCCAGGCGCTCCGGGCGGCTGTTGATCTCCAGGGCGGTGCCCGTCTCGGCGCAGGCGGTGAAGACCGCGTCCGCGTCGAACTCCGACTCCGGCCGTGCCTTGCCCCCGCCCCGCTCGCCCCGTCCGCCACCGCCACCCCGGGGCTCCCGACCCACCAGCAGGCGCCCGGTGCAGTGCCCGAGCACGTCCGACAGCGGATTGCGTACGGCGGCCACCATCCGGCGGGTCATCGAGCGGGCGTCCATGCGCAGCTTGGAGTGCACGGACACCACCACGACGTCCAGCAGATCCAGGAGGTCCGGGTCCTGGTCCAGGGAGCCGTCGTCGAGGATGTCGCACTCGATGCCGGTGAGCAGCCGGAAGGGCGCCCAGGTCGCGTTCAGTTCCTCGACCACCGCCAGTTGCTCGCGCAGGCGGTCGGCGGTCAGGCCCCGCGCCACCGTGAGGCGCGGTGAGTGATCGGTGAGCACCGCCCACTCGTGCCCGAGCCGCGCCGCCGTACGGCCCATCTCCTCGATCGGGCTGCCGCCGTCCGACCAGTCGGAGTGCAGATGACAGTCCCCGCGCAGTAGTGCCCGGAGGCGTTCCCCGTCCCCGAGAGGCGGGGTCAGGCCCTGCTCGCGCTCCAGTTTCTCCAGGTAGGCGGGTACCTGGCCGGCCAGCGCCTCGCGCACCACCTGCGCGGTCTTCGGGCCGATGCCCTTGAGGGACTCCAGCGTGCCGGTGTCGGCCCGCTGCCGGATCTCCTCCGGGGACAGCTCCGCCAGCACGTCGATCGCGGTACGGAACGCCCGTACGCGATATGTGGGGGCCAGGGAGCGCTCCAGCAGGAAGGCGATCCGGTCCAGCGCCTCGACGGGATCCAGTGACATCGCCATCGTCACCTCCGTCTCCAGCGTGGCGCGGGCTCGGCGGGCCCGCACCACGGAGGGGGCGGAGGCGGCTGCCGCCGGCCCCTCCGTGGCCGGTACATGATGGCCGGATTCGCTCTACGCTCTATGCATGACCGAAATCGGGAGCCCGTACATCGCTCACCCGCGGATCATGGTGCTCGGGGTGCAGCCGGGCGTGCCGCCGTTCCGCATCATCGAGATCGACGGCGAGGTGGTCGGTGCGGCGCGGGCGCTCACCGACGTACTGGTGGTCGCCGCCGCGGCCGGCATCACGGTCCATGATCTCGACGATCCGGACATGATCCGCTGGGTCGGCGGCGACAAACTCACCTGGACCAGAAGGCGGAGATAGCTACGACCGTTTCTTCGGTGCGTGCACCGCGCGGCTCAGTCGGCGGCCGAGGAGCAGGTACCCGATGAGCGCGCCTGTCGTGTTGAGGATGACGTCGTCGATGTCGAAGGCGCGCCCGGTGACCAGCGCGCCCTGGGCCACTTCGACCATGAGCATGACGGTCGCGGTCAGGAACAGCACCCGCAGGACTCCCCGCGCCTTGGGCAGGACGATGGGCACCAGGAGGCCGAAGGGCACACCGAGCAGCACGTTCCCGCCGATCTGCCGGATGGCGTCCCGCATCTCGGGCTGGTCCAGGTAGGCGCGCAGCGAGCGGCCCGGATGAAGGTTGGTGTGGGTCAGCGCCGCGGACGCCGGGGACGGCTCCAGGGTCAGCCGGGCAAGGATCACGGCGAACGCCACCATGAACACGAACGCGCACAGAATCGTCAGCAGCCGGGCCAGGAAGACGAACGGACGGCGCTTCGGCGGAGCCTTCTCGGGCGGCTTCGGGGCGGCCTTCGGTGAGGTCTTCGGGGTCCTCCGGAACTTCGAAAGGGACTTCGGCGCGGGCTTGGCCGCAGGCTTGGGTGCGGACTTCGACGGCGACTTCGACGATGCCTTGGGTGTGGACTCCTGTGTGGTCTCGGGCGGCTTGCTCGCGGCCTTCGCGGGGCGCAGGCGCAGCGCGGCGAGGGAGCGCGGAGCTGATCGGGCCATCAACGTCCTCCGGTCTTCAACTGACCCCCGTGCAACGGCGGTTACCCCCGATCAGGCCGGGGACGCAGTTCCGGCCCGCCCGGATCCGGGGACCCGGGCAGGCCGGTCTCCCTCAGGTGCCGTAGGTCACGGTCACCGTGGTGAAGCCGAGGGAGGCGAGCAGACCCTTGAGCATGCTGGTCGTGTTCTCCTCGGCGCGCGCGGTCAGACCGCTCTCCTTCGCCGCGTCGCCGATGTGCCGGACCGCCAGCTTCTGGACGGCCTGTTCGTCGTTCGGGTTGTCGGAGAAGAGATCGGTTATCCGGTCGAAGATGCCGCGCTGCTTCGAGACCGCATAGGAGCGGTCGGGGTTCAGCGAGGGCTTGCCGAGTGCCGCGTGCGGCAGCCGGAGCGTCGCGGTCGTACGGTCCTTGTTGACCGTCACGTCGTCCTTCGCGATCTTGCCGAGATCGACATAGGAGTCGACCGTGCCCGCACCCACATAGAGCACTCGGGTGCCCTTGATCGCGTCGGGCAGATACTTGGTGTCCTTCTCCAGGTCCACGACGATCTGGAAGTTGCCGGACGCCGCTTCGTAACGGCTCATGTCCTGGATCGATTCGAGGAGCGCGGGTCCTGAACGGTCGTTCGTCTCCTCGCCGAAGATGTCCCCCAGCCCCGGAAGCACCGCCAGCCGTAGCCCGGCCAGCAACAGCACGAACACCAGCACCACGGCACTCAGTACCTTGGCCCAAACAGGCATGCGTCGCACGGCCTTGATGGACGTCGTCATGGCGACGAACCCCTTTCTTCCTGCGTACTGAACCGGATGCCCGCCAAATGCCCCGTCAGACCGCTCTGTTGATGGATCGGGACAATTGAGAGGGGGCCTACCGGAGCGCGCGGTCGCCCGACGGGCGCGACCACCACACGCCCTCCCCGTGCGTCAGCCCCGGCAGCCGCAGCTCGGCCTCGCGCACCCGCCGGGCCGCCAGCGCACCGGTCAGCTGCCAGGTCTCCCCGCCTCCCGTGGTCCCGCCTCCCTCGGTCGGGCCGAACTCCGCGCCGAGCGACGCCAGCAGACCGGTCACCGGTGCCAGCGCGCTGGACGGGATCTCCAACTCGAAGGCGTGGTACGGCTCGTACACCCGTGTCCCCGCCCGCTCCAGCGCGCGGCGCAGTACCACCGGCGTGAGCGCCCGGAAGTCCGCGGCCGTGCTGAGCGGCCCGATGAACCCGGAGCGGACGAGGACGACCCGGCAGTCGGTGACCGGCCACTCGCGCGGACCGGCCAGCAGGCTCGCGTGGACCGTGTCCTCGATCGCCTGGTGGAACGCCCGGGGCAGCGCGCCGAGTTCGGTCTCGTACGTGAACACCGCGCCTGAGCCGAGCGGCCCCGGCTCGACCCGCAGCCCGACGGTCGCGAAGCAGCGGGTGCGGTCGAGCCACGGGTACTCCTCGTCCGCCTCACCCGTGCCCGCGGGCCGCTCCAGGAACCGGACACGGCTCGCCTCGAAGTCGGCGTCGATGCCGAAGTCCTGGGCCAGGGTGGCGGCGAGTACCTCCTTCTGGACCTCGCCGTAGAGGAGCAGCGCCGTGCTGCCGTCGGGCGCCGGGCGGGCGTGGATCAGCGGGTCCTGGTCGGCCAGGGTCAGCAGTGCCGAGCGCAGGCGTGCCGACTGCTCCGGGTGCCTGGCCCGCACCAGGGTCTCCAGGGTCGGGGGCGCGAACTGCGGTGCGCGGTCGGTGAGTTCGCCGAGGCGGTCGCCGACCCGGACGGCGCCGAGACCGGTCAGGGCGGCGATGTTCCCGGCGGTGAGCGGGCCTTGGCGGCCGATCACATCGAGGCCGGTGACCCGCCCGGGGACCTCGGTGGTCCGGCCGTCCGCCGCGCGCCGCAGGAACGACAGCCGCTGACGCTCCGTCACCTCACCCTCGTACAGCCGCAGATACGCCGTTCGCCCGCCGTCCGGTGCGGGGCGTACCGCGAACACCGTGCCGCGCGGGGGCACTTCGGTGGCGATAGGGGTGGGGCGGGGGACCAGCCGGGTCAGGGCCTCGACGAGTTCGGGTACGCCCTGGCCGCCCAGCGCGGAGCCGAAGAGGAGCGGATGGAGCGAGCCGTCGGCGGTGTGGGCCGCGAGGGCCTTGGACAGGTCGTCCGGGGTGGGTGCCGGGCCGTCCACGAGCGCCGCGAGGATCCCCGGGTCGACCTCGGCGATCGCCTCCGCGGCGGCCGACAGAGGACAGGGCCGGGTACGGGCGGCCGGGGTGCCGACGGCGTCGACGTCGGTGAGCGGGACGATGTGCGGGGTCAGCCGGCGGCGGATCTCCGCGAGCAGGGCCTCGGACCGGGCACCCGCGCGGTCGATCTTGTTGACGAAGACCAGCGTGGGCAGCCGCAGCCGCCGCAGCGTCCTCATCAGCACGCGGGTCTGCGCCTGGACGCCCTCCACGGCCGACAGCAGCAGCACCGCCCCGTCCAGGACCTCCAGGGCGCGCTCGACCTCGGCGACGAAGTCGGAGTGCCCCGGGGTGTCGATGAGGTTGATCTGGGTGTCGCCGACGGTGAACGCGGCGACGGCCGAGCGGATCGTGATTCCGCGCTGCCGCTCGATCGCGCCGTCGTCCGTACGGGTGTCGCCGGCGTCGACGCTGCCGAGCCGGTCGATCGCGCCCGCGTCGAACAGCAGCCGCTCGGTGAGGCTGGTCTTACCGGCGTCGACGTGGGCCAGGATCCCGATGTTCAGGGTGCGCGAGATGGGCACGGAGTGCATGGGTGGTCGAGTCCTCGAGAACTGTGGTCCGGCATGGGTGGCGGAGAGTTCCGAGGAAACGGCGCATTCCGTGCTCCTGAGGTCGGGGAGGGCCGGGGAGATCCGGCCGCCGCCATCATGGCGTGGTCCGGGCGGTCGGCCGCAACCGGTTTTCACGGCACGGAGTGCCAGGAGCGGCCAGTACGATGGGCCGTGGCCGACCGGAATGATCATGCGAGGAGCGGTTCGTGCGAGACATCGCCGTGTTCAGCGGTAGTGCCCATCCCGAGCTGGCGGCCGAGGTCTGCGAGCACCTGGGCGTGCCGCTGCGGCCCACCCAGGTCAGCCGGTTCGCCAACGACTGCCTGGAGGTGCAGCTCCAGGCCAACTGCCGGGAGCGGGACGTCTTCCTCGTCCAGCCGCTGGTCGTCCCGGTCCAGGAGCACCTCGTCGAGCTGCTGATGATGTGCGACGCGGCGCGGGGGGCGTCCGCCGGGCGGATCTCGGTCGTCATGCCGCACTACGCCTACGCCCGCTCCGACAAGAAGGACATGCCCCGGATCTCGCTGGGCGGGCGGCTGGTCGCGGACCTGCTGGTCGCGGCCGGCGCGAGCCGTGTCCTCGCGATGACCCTGCACTCCCCGCAGGTCCACGGCTTCTTCTCGGTCCCGGTCGACCATCTGCACGCCCTGCGCGAACTCGCCGCGCACTTCCGCCAGTACGACCTGTCCCGGACGACGGTCGTCTCGCCCGACCTCGGCAACGCCAAGGAGGCCGCGCACTTCGCCCGGCTGATCGGCGCCGAGGTGGCCGCAGGGGCCAAGCAGCGGTTCGCGGACGACCGGGTGAGCATCAGCTCCGTGATCGGCAAGGTCACCGGACGGGACGTCATCGTGCTGGACGACGAGATCGCCAAGGGCAGTACGGTCCTCGAACTCCTGGAGCGGCTGCGGGAGTTGGAGCCGCGGTCCATCCGGGTCGCCTGTACGCACGGGCTGTTCGCTGCGGGTGCGCTGAAGCGGCTGAGCGAGCAGCCCGACGTGCTGGAGATCGTGTGCACCAACACCGTGCCGATCCTGGAGGAGGAGCGCACCGAGAAGCTGAAGGTGCTGTCCATCGCCCCGGCGCTCGCCGAGGCCGTGCGTCGTATTCACAACGGTGAGTCCGTCAGCGCCCTGTTCGACGCCCCGGGAACCTAATAGACAGGAAGGACGACCCCGTACGAGGTCGATCCGGCGGAGCAACGTCCCGCGTCACCCAAGGTGATCAGGAGGCTCGCAGTGGCCAAGGTGAAGTTCGAGCGGACCAAGCCCCACGTCAACATCGGCACCATCGGGCACATCGACCACGGCAAGACGACGCTCACGGCGGCGATCACGAAGGTTCTGCACGACCGGTTCCCCGACCTGAACCCCTACACGCCGTTCGACCAGATCGACAAGGCACCCGAGGAACGGCAGCGGGGCATCACCATCTCGATCGCCCATGTCGAGTACCAGACGGAGCGCAGGCACTACGCGCACGTGGACTGCCCCGGGCACGCCGACTACATCAAGAACATGATCACGGGGGCCGCCCAGATGGACGGCGCGATCCTCGTCGTCGCGGCCACCGACGGGCCGATGCCGCAGACCAAGGAACATGTGCTGCTGGCCCGGCAGGTGGGCGTCCCGTACATCGTGGTCGCGCTCAACAAGACGGACATGGTGGACGACGAGGAGATCCTCGAACTCGTCGAGCTGGAGGTGCGGGAACTGCTCACCGAGTACGAGTTCCCGGGCGACGACGTCCCGGTCGTCAAGGTCTCCGCGCTCAGGGCCCTGGAGGGCGACCCGGAGTGGAGTGCCTCGGTGCTCGAACTCCTCGACGCCGTCGACGCGGCGGTGCCCGAGCCGGTGCGGGACGTCGACCGGCCGTTCCTGATGCCGATCGAGGACGTGTTCACCATCACCGGGCGCGGCACGGTCGTCACCGGCCGGATCGAACGCGGGGTGCTGCACGTCAACCACGAGGTCGAGATCATCGGCATCCACGAGCAGAGGACGAAGACGACGGTCACCGGCATCGAGATGTTCCGCAAGCTCCTCGACGAGGGCCGGGCGGGGGAGAACGTGGGACTGCTGCTGCGCGGGGTGAAACGGGAGGACGTCCAGCGCGGCCAGGTCGTCATCAAGCCCGGATCGGTCACTCCGCACACGGAGTTCGAGGCGCGGTCGTACATCCTGTCGAAGGACGAGGGTGGCCGGCACACGCCGTTCTTCGACAACTACCGCCCCCAGTTCTACTTCCGGACGACGGACGTGACCGGGGTGGTGACCCTGCCGAAGGGCACCGAGATGGTCATGCCGGGCGACAACACCACGATGCATGTGCAGCTGGTCCAGCCGATCGCCATGGAGGAGGGGCTGAAGTTCGCCATCCGGGAGGGCGGCCGGACGGTGGGCGCGGGTCAGGTCACGAAGATCCTGAAGTAGGTGCGCCGCGGTAGGTGCCCGGCGGGGTCATAACGTGCCGGACGTGGCCTCGGGCTGCCCCAGGGCCGCGTCCAGCGAGGCCGCGGGCGGCAGCACGGTGGCCAGTCCGGTGACCTTGAGGACGCGCAGGGTGAGCGGGTGCGTGCAGACCAGGTGGAGGCGGCCGTCGTGGCTGAGCACCCGGTGGCGGGCCCGGTACAGCAGGCGCAGTCCCGAGCAGTCGAAGAACTCGACATCCGTCAGGTCGATCACGACCCGGGCGTCCGGATGGCCGGTCGCCGCGTCCAGGTGCGGGATGATCTCGACGGCCGCGGCGATGTCGATCTCGCCGTGGAACTCCAGCACGGTGTGGCCACGGTCCTCGTGGACACGCAGATGCCGGGTGGGCGGTGCAGGATCCTGCTGCACTGCGACATCGCCTCCAACCGCCTGCTGAGGTGGCGGGACCCGCGGATGAGAGCACAAGTGACTTCCCCGCCCTGCAAGTTACCCTCGATGGAGTGAATTTGAGCATGTTCGATTGACATATGTCTGCGAAATCGATGTGAGTCTCGCATGCGTTCTCCCGCGATCTGCGGGGCGGGACTACGACAGCGAGTGCCAGGCCTTGGACAGGGCCTGACGGAACTGGTCCGCCTGGTGCGAGGTGAGGTCGCGGATCATCCGTTCCTCCAGCTCCCGCACGGGTTCGGTGAAGCGTTCGAGCAGCTCGCGGCCGGCGTCGGTCAGCAGGATCAGCAGCTCCCGGCGATTGCGCGGATTGCGCTCCCGCCGTACGAGCCCGCGGTTCTCCAGGGACCGGACGAGATCGGCGATCGACTGCGCGGTGACGAAGGAGTCACGGGCCAGCTGGGCCGCGGAGAGGCCGTCGTGTCGCTCCAGGACGGTGAGCGAGGTGTACTGGAGTGCGGTGATTCCAGCTGGTCTGACCAGCTCGTCCAGATGGGAGCGGACTACGAGCTCCACCTGCTTGACCATGTAGAGCAGTGAGGGGGGTGCCTTGGTGCTGACCATGGATCGAGACTAGAGCATTGACAGGAAACCTGTCTGTAATCAGACTGCGGACCAACAGGAATCCTGTTGATTGAAATCTTGGCGACGATGCTGAGGAGCGGTGATGACCACCTTCGAGATCGAACCCGGGCGACTGTTCGTCGGAGGGCAGTGGCGCGAGGCGGCGGACGGAGCACGGACCGAGGTGGTCGACCCGTCCCGGGGCACGGTCATCACGACCGTCGCCGAGGCGTCGGCGGCCGACGTGGACGCGGCCGTGCGGGCGGCGCGCGAGGCCTTCGAGAGCGGCCCGTGGCCCGCGATGAGCGGCCGCGAGCGCGGCCGGATCCTGAACCGGGTCGCCCAGCTGATCCGGGAGAAGGCGGATGAGATCGCGCAGCTGGAGAGCCTCGACGTGGGCAAGCCGATCAGCCTGTGCCATGCGGTCGACGTGACGAACGCGGCCAACGACTACGAGTACTTCGCCGCCCTCGCCTTCTCGCTGGACGGCGCGACCCGCGAGACGGTCCACAACGCCCTCGCCTACACCAAGCGCGACCCGATCGGTGTCGTCGCCGCGATCACGCCCTTCAACTTCCCGCTGATCCTGGCCGGTTCGAAGCTGGGCCCGGCGCTGGCCGCAGGCAACACGGTGGTGCACAAGCCCGCCGACGAGACCCCGCTCAGCGCCCTCTACATGGCCAAGCTGCTCCAGGAGGCGGGCGTACCGGACGGCGTCGTCAACGTCGTCACGGGCACCGGCCCGGTGGCGGGCGAGGCCCTCCTCCGCCACCCCGGAGTCGACAAGATCGCTTTCACCGGCTCCACCGCCATCGGCCGCCATGTGGCGAGCGCGGCGGGCGAGGCGCTCAAGCCGGTCACCATGGAGCTGGGCGGCAACGCGGCGCACATCGTCTTCGAGGACGCCGACGTCGAGAAGGCGGTCGGCGCGGTCATCAAGGGCTTCGTCTTCAACACCGGCCAGTTCTGCATGGGCGGCCCGCGCCTGCTGGTCGCACGCCCGGTGTACGAGACCCTGCTCGGCATCCTCGCCGACGCGGTGCCCGGCGTCCCGGTCGGCGACCCGCGCCTGCCCGAGACCGTGGTCGGCCCGATGGCGGGGGAGAAGCACCTGCGCAAGGTCGAGGAGTTCGTGGCGCTGGCCCGCAAGGAGGGCGCCCGGATCGTCTGCGGCGGCGAGCGGCTCGACCTGGACGGCGGCTACTACTACAAGCCGACGGTGATCGCCGACCTCGCCAACGACTCCCGGGTCGTCCAGGAGGAGATCTTCGGCCCGGTCCTCACCGTGCAGCCCTTCGACACCGAGGACGAGGCGGTCCGGCTCGCCAACTCCACGCCGTACGGCCTGGCTTCGGGCGTCCAGACCACCAACCTGGCCCGCGCCCACCGCGTCGCGAACCGGCTCCAGGCGGGCATCGTCTGGGTCAACGACTGGGCGATGCTCGACCCCGCGATCCCCTTCGGCGGCGTCAAGGACTCCGGCTTCGGCCGCGAGTACGGCCCGGAGGCGCTCGCCTCCTACACGAAGGTCAAGTCCGTAGTCGTCTCGCTGGACTGAGTGCGCCCGCGGAACCCGCGCACCCCGCGAACTCGCAGACCCACCAACTCGTCCAGCCCGTAAGGGAGTTCAGCATGTCCATCACCACCCGCGCCGCGGTCGTCGAGTCCGGCGGTGCCCCCTTCACCCTCTCCGACGTCGAACTGGCCGACCCGGCGCCCACCGAGGCGCTCGTACGTCTGGTCGCGACGGGCCTGTGTCACACGGACCTCGGTGTGGCGAGCGGCGGACTGCCCTTCCCCCTTCCCGGAGTTCTGGGGCACGAGGGCGCGGGCGTCGTCGAGGCTGTCGGCTCCGCCGTCACCGGCATCGAGCCCGGCGACCATGTCGTCCTGTCCTTCACCTCCTGCGGCGACTGCCGCAACTGCCGTGACGGGCACCCCGCGTACTGCGTGACCTGGCTGCCGCTGAACCTCCTCGGGGGTCGCCGCGCCGACGGCACCGCCACGATCAGCCGCGACGGCACGGAACTTGGCGGCCACTTCTTCGGCCAGTCCTCGTTCGCCGAGCGGGCGTTGGTCGATCAGCGCAGCCTGGTCAAGGTCGACGCGGACGTACCCCTGGAGTCCATCGCCCCGCTGGGCTGCGGAGTCCAGACGGGTGTCGGCGCCGTCTGGAACGTACTGAAGCCGGGTCTGGGCAGCACGGTCCTGGTCCTCGGCGCCGGAGCGGTGGGCCTCTCGGCGGTCATGGCGGCCGCACTCACCCCCGCGACGAGGATCATCGCCGTGGACAAGGTCGGCGAACGCCTGTCGCTGGCCAAGGAGTTGGGCGCCACCCACACGATCAACGCGGGCGAGTCCGACCTCGGCGAGGCGGTCGCGAGCATCACCGACGGCCAGGGCGCCGACGGCGTCGTCGAGACCACCGGCAGCGTCGCGGTCCTCCGCCAGGGCGTCGACGCCCTCGCCCAGCGGGGCACGCTCGTCGTGGTCGGCGCCCCGCCCTTCGGTACGGAGGTCGCCCTGGACGTCAACGGGATGCTCGGCGGCAAGCGCGTCGTCGGCCTCACACTGGGCGACGTCGAGACGCAGTCCTTCATCCCGGCCCTGGTGGACCTGGTGAAGGCGGGGAGGCTCCCGCTGCACCGCCTGATCAGCACCTATCCGTTCGCGGACATCGACCAGGCGGTACGGGACATGAGTGCGGGCAAGACGATCAAGCCGGTACTGACCTTCGGCTGACGCGGCTGTTCCTGTGGTTCGAGGGGGCCGTCGAGCGCGTGTGGCTCGGCGGCCCCGGACCGGCCGTGGTCAGCCGTGGTGCCACCCGGAGGACCGTCCGTCAGTTTGGAATTGGAACTTGTACCGGGTGGCGTATTGGACATCCGATGCGAGCTTTGTCCAGGTGTTCGCGCGGGCGTATGTGTAGCTGCTCGGGCACTGCACGCCGTCGCTGTAGCCGAGGCACACCTTGACGTAGCGGTTACTGCTGGGGTGCAACCAGATTCCCCCGCAGCTGCGAGACGCAATGAGCCAGCGGCCGCCAGGGAAGTATGCCGGATAGTTGAAGTTCCCCGCAGGTTTCACGTACTGGGTGCTCACGCACGCGGCCGCGGCGGCCTCGGGGATCGAGCGCTCCTGCGGTGCCGCGTTCGCGGTGACGGCGCCTGTGGTGAGGCCGCCGACTGTAACGACGATGCAACTCGCCACTGCTGCGAGCTTCCTGGCCGAATTCCGCATCATATTCCGTCTCCTTGTCGGTTCGGGAAAGGTGCGGTCGCCGTGGGCTGGGCCGCGGTGTGAACAGGGACCTGTCGAAACTCTGCTCGCCGCACCCTATGAGGCACTAAATCCAGGATTGCGCACCCTGTTGGGTTTCGCATGTCTGCGGCAGATGGCGTCCGGGCGAAGGCCGGGCCGCCGCCGACCGCGCGGTGCTCACCGGCTCCGGTGCAGCGCCACCAGCAACTGCCACACCTGGTGCGCGATTTCCTCCGACGTCGCCTCGATCCGGCCGTGCAGCCAGTCCGCCAGGACCCCCGCGAAGGTGGCGGCCACCGCCGAGGCGACCAGCGGCGCGTCCGCCGCGCCCGCGAGTTCGCGCTCCGCGAGGCTCCGGGCACGCAGGTCCCGGTGCAGTACCTGGCCCAACGGGCCCCCGCCGCCCGGGCTCAGCAGGGCCCGGTACAGCGCGGTGTGCGGCGTGAGTTCCGCGAAGAACTCCACGAGCGCGACCGGGGCGATCACCGGGTCGGGCCGCCCGCGCCAGGCGTGCAGGGCGTCCACCGCCTCCCGTACGACATCGGCGCAGGCGTCGACGGCCAGCGCCTCCAAGTCGGGATAGTGGACGTAGAAGGTGGCCCGTCCGACCCCCGCCCTGCGCACCAGCGCCGCGACGCTGACCTCCGCCAGCGGATGCTCGGCGCACTCCGCCAGCAGGGCCTCGCGCAGCTTGGCCCGGGTGCGGGCGGCCCGCGGGTCCTCGGGCTCGCCGCGGGTCACCGCGCGACGAGGACGGCGGCCAGGGCGATGGCGCCGGGCAGCGCCTGGGCGAACAGGATGCGCCGGTTCGCCGTCGCGGCGCCGTAGACGCCGGCCACGATCACACAGGAGAGGAAGAAGACCTGCGCCCGGAACCCGGTCGGGTCGGCGGCGATGAGCCCCCAGACCAGGCCCGCCGCGAGAAACCCGTTGTAGAGCCCCTGGTTGGCGGCCATCTTGGCGGTCGCGAGGGCCATCTCCGGGTCGAACCCGTGGAACTTGCGCCCCGGCGGACGCTGCCACAGGAACATCTCCAGCACCAGGATGTACGCGTGCAGCGCGGCCACCAGACCGACCAGCACGTTCGCGACCGTCTCCATGCTCGGCAAACTCCTACGTAGGTTTCTTGGACAGGTGTCCATGATGGACAGGTGGCCAGCATACATGGACAGGTGTCCAGCAACTCGCCTCGGTTGTCAGACCCTGCCGATAACGTCCCGACCATGACCGAACCCACGACCGCCGACCTCACGACCACCGTCCGCGCCGACGACATCCCCGGAACGGACGCCATACGTTTCTACGAGCGGAACGGCTTCGCACCGCAGGCCCTGACACTCCGTCTGAGCCTGGGCACGGGCCGGTAGTCAGGCTGCCCCCTCCGCCGCGTACACCCGCTCACCGCCCACATAGGTGAGCGCCACCTTCGTCTCCGCGATCGCCTCCGGCGGGCCCGCGTACGGATCGCGGTCCAGGACCGTCAGGTCGGCCAGCGCCCCGACGCGCACGCTGCCCGTGTCGTCCAGGTGGTTGGCGTACGCCGAACCCGCGGTGTACGCCGTGAGGGCGGCCGTCAGACCGATGCGTTCGGCGGGGAGGAACACCCGGGGCGACGCGGAGCCCGGTGCCGCGCGGTTGACCGCGACGTGGATCGCCTGGAGCGGGTCGGGACTGCTGACCGGCCAGTCGCTGCCCGCCGCCAGAGTGGCCCCGGAGCGCAGCAGCGCGCCGAACGGGTACTGCCACGCCGCCCGTTCAGGGCCGAGGAAGGGGATGGTCAGGTCGTCCATCTGGGGTTCGTGCATGGCCCACAGCGCCTGGATGTTGGCGACCGCGCCGAGCCGGGCGAAGCGCGGCACATCGTCCGGGTGGACCACCTGGAGGTGGGCCAGATGCGGCCGGGTGTCGCTCGGCCCGTTCGCGGCGCGCGCGGCCTCGACGGCGTCCAGGGCGTCACGTACGGCCCGGTCGCCCAGCGCGTGGAAGTGGCACTGGAAGCCGAGGGCGTCCAACTGCGTGACGTACTTGGGCAGTTCGGCCGCGTCCACGAAACTCGTGCCCCGGTTCGCGGTGGCGCAGCCGCACTTGTCGAGGTACGGGTCGAGCAGTGCGGCCGTGCCCGTCTCGGCGACCCCGTCCAGCATCAGCTTCACACTGCCCGCCCGGAACCTGCCCCCGCTCAACGCGGCCCGCCGCTCGACGAGTTCGGGGATCTGCTCGGCCCCGCGCTCCCGGTCCCACCACAGCGCGCCGACCACCCGCGCGGTCAGCGACCCGTCCCGGGCGGCGGCGAGATACGTCTCCGACGGGTCCTCCATGCCGAGGAACGAACCGACCAGCGCGTCCTGCCAGGCCGTGACGCCGAGCGAGTGCAGCCGACGCTGAGCGGACAGCAGCGCCGCCCGCCGCTCCGCCGCCGTGACCGGCGGGGTCAGCCGGCCCACGTACTCCATGGCCCCTTCCTGGAGCATGCCGGTCGGCTCGCCCGAGGCGTCCCGCTCGAAGCGGCCGTCAGCAGGGTCCGGGGTGTTCCGGGTGACGCCCGCGAGTTCGAGGGCACGGGTGTTGACCCAGGCCCCGTGATGGTCCCGGTTGGGCAGATACACCGGCCGGTCCGGCACCACCGCGTCCAGCAACTCCCGCGTGGGCGTGCCCCCTTCGAAGGCCTCCATGGACCAGCCGCCGCCCGTGATCCACTCCCGCTCGGGGTGCGCGAGGGCGTACGCGCGGACGATGGCCACCGTGTCCTCGGCGGTCTTCGCGCCCGTCAGATCGCACTGGGTCATCTCCAGCCCGGCCGGCAGCGGATGGACGTGCGCGTCCTGGAAGCCCGGCAGCAGCAGCCGCCCCGCGAGATCGACCACCTCGGTCCCCGGCCCGACCAGATCGTTCACCTCGCCCCGCCCCACAGCGACGATCCGCCCGCCGCTGACCGCGACGGCTGTGGGGCTCCCGGGCGCGAAGACCGGCCCGCCGGTGAAGAGGAGTTCAGCGTGCATGTTCCGTTTCCTTGATGGTGTGGGGCGCCCCGATAGGGGCGCGGGGCTGTACCGATCAGCGGCTCCGCCGCGGGGCGCGACCAGCCCCCACCGGCCCGCAGACAAATGAACCGCTAGCCTGCAGACGATGCCTCCGTCACCGCAAGCAGCTGCGGCGCATCCGCATCAGTACCCCAACCGGTGCTGAAGTACGGCGACTTGCGCCCCCACTTCGCCCACGCCGCGGCCACGAAACCGGACGCGACCATCAGCGACGGCACGAGAAGCAGGAACCACCCGTTGTCCGGGCTGAGTTCGAGATGGTCGGCGGAGGTGTAGAAGGACCAGGCGAGATACCCGCCGAGCCCGAGCAGCGTCGCCGCGCTCAGCGTGGGCAGCACCACCGCCCGTATCCCGTCCCGCCAGTTCTCGCGCAGCAGCCCCCGGAAGCGCACGGCGGCGGCGAGTGCGGTGAGCGCGTAGGACAGGGCGACGACCATGCCGATCGCGTTGACCGCGGCCAGGATCATGTCGGCGAGGCGCGGGATGACCAGGGCCAGCCCGGCGACGGCCGCCGCCAGCGCGCCGATCATCAGCGTGCCGGCCGCCGGAGTGCCGTACCGGGGACTGACCCGGGACCAGGCCGGGCCGAGCGTACGGTCGCGGCTCATCGCGAACATCGCGCGGGCCGTCGGAATCACCCCGGCCTGCAAGGAGGCCACGGCCGAGAACATCAGCGCCACGAGCGGCAGCGCGGCCAGCGGCTGGTCGGCGAGCCGGTCGCCGAAGAACGCCAGCCCCTCAGCGCCGTGGCCCGCCAACTCGCCCTCCGACAGCACCCGTTGGAAGGCGATCGAGCCGAGCAGGAACAGACCCAGCATCGTCACCAGCGTGGTGACCCCGGCCCGCGACGCCTGCTTCGGGTCCTTCACCTCCTCGTTGACACTGAACGCGGCCTCGAAGCCCCAGTAGCAGAACACCGACAGCAGCATGCCCTGCGCGAGCGCCGACGCCGAGGGGATCTGGAAGGGGTCGAACCAGCTCAGGCTGAAGGGGTGCGGGCCGACGACGATGCCGTATCCGCAGAAGCCCAGCAGGACGACGTACTCGAAGACCAGCAGTGCGCCCTGGAACCGGGCGGCCGTCCTGATGCCGGAGACGGCGGTGAGCGTGACGGCGACGAGGACCAGGATGCCGACGGCGGTCGTCTGGGCGGTCGACCCGGGGTCCAGGGTCAGCCCGGCCACCCGGTGCAGGCCCGCGTCGCCGGCCAGCTGGATCACCGCCGAACCGGTCACCGCGGTGGTGTACGCCAGGAACACCACCGCGGCCACGATGTTCACCCAGCCGACCATGAAGCCCAGCCAGGGACTGAGCGAACGCCCCACCCACACATAGCCGTTGCCCGCGTTCGGCTCGACCCGGTTCAGTCGGGAGTAGGCGCCCGCGATGCCCAGGATCGGCAGGAACGCCAGCAGCATGATCGCGGGCAGATGCAGCCCGACCACCCCGGCCGTGACCCCGAGACCGATACCGATGCTCGTCGTGGCCGCCGTGCTGGACGCGGCGATGGCGACGCCGTCCAGCACACCGAGGGACTTGCGCAGCGCGGCCGGGGGTGCGCCGTAGGGCTGGGGGTCGGTCATGGCGGTCTCCGCTCACACCTGGGGGCCTCGGTCGACCCCGGTGAACGCACATGAAACTGCCCGGGGCCTTAACAGGTCAACGGTGTTGTCATAAGGTGCCCGCACCGGCCCACCGCGCCACGCAGGCAGGGCCGTGAGCGACCGCCCAGGAGGAAGCCGATGAGCGACCGTGTCGTCCCGCCCGCCGCCCGGCGGCGCAGGCGCCCCACCAAACAGGGCGTCGTCCTCTCCGAGGAGCTGATCGTCGAGACGGCGATGCGGCTGCTCGGCGAACACGGCGCCGAAGCCCTCTCCGTGCGCCGCCTCGGCCGCGCCCTCGGCGCCGACCCGAGCGCCCTGTACCGCTACTTCCGCGACACCGACGAGCTGATGCTCGCCATCGCCGACGAACTCATCGGCCGTACGCTGCGCACCTGGCGCCCCACCGGCGACTGGCGCGCCGACCTGCGGGATCTCGGCCTGCGGATGCATGCCGGAGCGCTCGCGCAGCCGCAGGCGGCGGTGCTCAGCTCGTTCCGGGTGACCGGACGGGCGTACGAGATCCAGGCCGTGGAGACGGGCCTCGGTGTGCTGCGCGGCGCCGGGTTCCCGGACGCCGAGGCCGTACGGATCTACCACGCCTTCGTCGACCAGGCGCTCGCCTTCGGCGCCCTCGACTCGGCGAACGCGGCGCTGCCGAAGGCCGCCCGCGAGGCCGAGGCGGCGGTGTGGCGGGCGACCTACGCCCGGCTGCCCGCCGACACCCACCCGCACATCCATGCGACCGCCCGCCATCTCGTGATGGACATGCGGCACAGCTCCTACCCGGCTGCCCTCGACCTGTTCCTGACAGCGGCGGCGGCCCGTCTCGCGCAGCTCACCGCGGCCTGCGACGCGCATCCCGTGTGATTCCGGTGGACGGGGTACCCGACCAGGGAGGGCTGCGGCGACCGGACCCGCCCCGGACTCCGTACGGAGGAAGCATGACCTTGGTGACAGCAGGCGTCGTGGTGCTGGACAGTGCCGAACCCGAGAAACTCGCCGCGTTCTACATGGAGTTGCTGGAGGCCGAGGAGACGGTGACGACCGTCAACCGCATCGAGATCAGGGCCGCCGAGGGAACCCGGATGGAGTTCCGCCTCGACGCGAACATGACCCCGCCGAGTTGGCCGCGCGCCGAGGCTTCCTTCCAGGTCCACCTGGACTTCCGCGTGAGCGATCTCGACGAGGCGGAACGCAGGGTGGTCGGGCTCGGCGGACGCGCACTGGAGACGAACGACGCCGGCACACCGTACGAGGAGCGGGGGTACGCCGACCCGGCCGGCCACACCTTCACCCTCCGCCGGGACACGCCGACGGCGTCCGAGCAGCTTTGACGGCTCGCGGGGACAGGAAGGGGACGGAGGCGGAGGGTACGGCCTCCGCGGACCGGCGGACGCGGCTGACCGTGCTGGTGGCGCTGGGCGCCAATCTGCTGATCGTCGTCGCCAAGGCCGTGGGCGGGCTCGTCAGCGGGTCGCCCGCGCTGCTGTCCGAGGCCGCGCACTCCGTGGCCGACAGCCTCAACGAGGTCTTCCTGCTCGCCGCCCTGCGCCGCAGCCGCCGCCCCGCCGACCGACGGCACCCCTTCGGCTACGGCAAGGAACGGTTCTTCTGGTCGCTGCTCGCGGCCGTCGGCATCTTCGTCATGGGCGGCTGCTTCTCCTTCTTCCAGGGCGTGGAGGCGTTCAGGGGCGGCGCGGAGGAGTCCTTCGACGGCTATGTGGTGGGCCTGGCGGTGCTCGGGGTCGCGCTGCTCGCGGAGGGCGCCTCGCTGCTGCGGGCCGTGCACCAGGCGCGCCGGGAAGGAGCTGCCGGCGGTACGGGCGCCCTGCGCGATCCGGCTCTGCGCACGGTGATCGCCGAGGACGGCACCGCCGTGCTCGGTGTGACGCTCGCGCTCGTGGGCATGGCCCTGCACATGGTCACCGGGCAGGTCGTGTGGGAGGCGTCCGCCTCCCTCGCCATCGGGGTACTGCTCGTCTGCGTCGCCTACTGGCTGGGCCGGGACGCCCGCGCCCAGCTCGTCGGCGAGGCCGCGGACCCGGAGCTGAGCCGCGAGATCCGCGAACTGCTGGCGGCCCAGCCCGAGATCGACAGCGTGGAGGCCCTGTTCACGATGAAGATGGGGCTCGACTCCACGCTCGTGGCCGCCCGGATCGATCTCGTCCCCGGTCTCGACAGCGAGCGGGTCGAGGAGATCGCCGTACGCATCAAGCGCTCCGTGGCCCACGCGGTGCCCGAGACCGGCGAGATCTTCCTCGACGTGACCGACGCGGACGCGAAGGAGGCAGCGAAGAGCCCCGCCGCGACGGGGGAGCGCGGCGGGGCCTGAGGCTCGGGTGCCCGGGGCCGGAGACTTCATGCCTCCCGGAACCAGAATTATTTCCGCCCGTTTCCGCCCGGCCGAGAACGGCTGCCGGGATCAGTTCCCTTCGAACGGATCGAGGACGAACAGGGGAATCTCGCGGTCGGTCTTCTTCTGATAGTCGGCGTACGGGGGATACGCGGCTACCGCCCGCTCCCACCACGTGGCCTTCTCCTCGCCGGTCACCTCACGGGCGACGAAGTCCTGGCGCACCGGCCCGTCCTGGAGGTCGACGTGCGGATCGGCGACGACGTTGTAGTACCAGACCGGGTGCTTGGGGGCGCCGCCCAGCGAGGCGACCACCGCGTACACCCCGTCGTGCTCCACCCGCATCAGCGGCGTCCTGCGGATCTTGCCGCTCCGGGCGCCCCGGGTGGTCAGCAGGATCACCGGCATGCCGGTGTCCATCAGGGTCGTTCCCTTGGTGCCGCCGGAGCTCTCGTACAGCTCCACCTGCTCCCGCACCCACTGGGTCGGACTGGCTTCGTACTCGCCCTCAAGAGGCATGGCTCACGTCCCGTCGTCTCGTCGCGTGTGACTGCTGCTAGTGAGGGTGAACACCTGGGCGGAGCTTATTCATCCGTGGTGCGTACGAAACGGCCTTACCCGCGAGGTAATCGCCCCGTCCGGCGCACTCGGCCACAGTGGGACCCATGACATCCGCAGCCACCACCACCCGTACCGTCGTCGCAGACCTGCTGGCCCGGATCGGCGAGGGCGACCCGGAGCGGATCGCGGACCTGTACGCGGAGGAGTTCGACTGGCGGCTGAACTGGCCGGAGGACGAGCACGGCCGCGCAGCCACCCCGTGGATCCGCCACCGCGCCGGCCGCGCGGACGCCGCCGCCCACTTCCGTGACCTGGGCGCCCACCATGTCCCCGGCGAGGCCGCCACCGAGATCGAACGGGTGCTGGTCGACGGCGAGGACGCGGTCGTGCTGGGCGAGATCCGGCAGACGGCCGGGGCCACCGGGCGCCCCTACCGCGCCCGGTTCGCCCTGCACGTGACCGTCCGGGACGGTCTCGTCGTACGCCATCACGTGTACGAGGACAGCCTCGCCGTCGCCCAGGCCTTCGCACCGGACGCCGACTGAGGAAACCGCCCGTGGCGTGCGTCACGTCGGCGACACCACCATCCGCACCGCCAGCGCCATGATCACCGCGCTGGACACGAGCGCCGTCACCAGCCGCCCGCGCCGGCCCGTCAGGGCCCGGCCGAGCAGTGCGCCGCCGGAGGCGACCAGCAGTTGCCAGCTGGCCGAGGCGAGGAAGGCCGCGAGCACGAACACCCCTTGTTCCCAAGGGGATACGGCGTCCGAGGCCCGGCTGCCGAGCACCAGCGCGGCGAAGTAGATCACGGTGGTGGGGTTGAGCAGCGTGATGCCGACCAGCAGGAGGAACGCCCGGAGCGGGCTCGGTGGTGTCGGGTCGGCGCGGGTGGAGAGCCCGCCGCCGCGGTACTGGCGCAGGGCGCCGAGCCCGCCTCGGAGCGCGAGCACGGCCAGTACCAGGGCGGACGCCCAGCGCAGCGGCACCAGCACCGGCTGCAGGGCACCGGCGAGGGCGGTACCCCCGAGGGCGGCCAGCAGGGCGTAGAGCCCGTCGGCGGTGGCGACGCCGAGCGCGGCACAGACACCGGTCCTGAGGGTCGTACGGGCGGTGAGGGAGACGAGATAGGTCGTGACCGCTCCGACGGGGATGGCGATGCCGTACCCCGCGAGCAGCCCCGCGACCAGCGCGGCCGTCATGACCGCGGAAGCACGGGCCTCCGCGGGCGGCCGGGCTGCTGCTGGGACCGCACCGGACGAGCGGCGGCGGACATCAGCGGCAGGAGGGCATCGATCGTAGACATGGCGTGATCCTGGAGGCGGAGACCGGGTACCGGCAACTCATTTAGGGTTTCCGGATGACCGAGACGACCCGACAGGCCCCGAAGCCCTTCCTCTACGTCATCGTCTGCGCCGCCGGAATCGCCTCCGACATCAGCAAGTTGATCACCGGCGCGCAGGAACGCGACTGGGAGGTCGGGGTCATCGCGACACCCCTCGCCATGGGGTTCTTCGACCCGGCCGCCGTCGAGGCGCAGACCGGGCGCCCGATCCGGTCCGCGTGGCGCAAGCCCGGTGATCCACGGCCCTTCCCGGCGCCGGACGCCGTGCTCGTCGCGCCCGCCACCTTCAACACCCTCAACAAATGGGCGGCCGGCATCGCCGACACCCTTGCGCTGGGCACGCTGTGCGAGGTGTACGGGATGGGGGTGCCGATCGCCGTACTGCCGTGCGTGGGCGAGGCGTTGGCCGCCCATCCCGCGTACCGGGCCAGTCTGGAACGGCTGCGCGGGATGGGCGTGCGGTTCGGGGATCCGTACGCCGGAGACGTCCAAGAGGGTGACGCGCGGCCGGAGTTCGGGTGGGAGCGGGGGCTGGAGCTGCTCGTCACACGGTGATCGGTCACATGGTGATGTCCAGCGGGGCTCCCATCGGCAGCCAGTGGAACCGGTCCCGGATGTCGTCGGGTGCCTTCGCCAGTTCCGTCTCGATCGACCGGCGGCCCTCCTGGAAGTGCCGCCAGCCCTCGTAGTGGACGGGCAGCGCGGTCCGAGGTCTCAACTCGCCGCACAGGGACACCGCTTGGGCCGCCGTCATCGTGTAGCGCAGGGGGCCGGTCAGCGGGAAGCGGACGCCGCCGAGGTGGAGGAGTGCCGTGCCGACGGTCAGCCGGTGGGCGACCTCGCGCACACCGTCGTACAGGACGGTGTCCCCGGAGATCCACAGCGCGCCGTGCCGCTGCCCCTCCCAGCGCAGGGCGAAGCCCGTCACCTCGCCGACCACCGGGCGGGAGAGCGGCGGGCCGTGCCGGGCCGGGGTCGCAGTGACCTCGATCGTCGGGCGGCCCGGGGCGGTCAGTCGGTACGTCGTCCAGGGGGCGAGGCCGTGCGCGTTGCCGCCCAGCCTGTGCGCCCCGGACGGTGTCGTGAGGACGACGTCCACCCCGGGCAGCAGGGCCCGGCCGGCTGTGTCGAGGTTGTCGCCGTGGTGGTCGTGGGTCAGCAACACGGCGTCCAGTGAGGGGAGTTCGGCCGCTGCGAGCGCCGGACCCGAGGTCTTCACCGACGAGGTGCCCCAGCCGAAGGAGTAGCGCCGGCCGGGCGGGTCGAACGTCGGATCCGTCAGCAGCCGCCAGCCGCCCGCCTCGATCAGCGTGGTCGGTCCGCCGATGTGCGTGACGCGGGCCTCGGTCATACGGGGATCCCCTTCTGGACGCCGGGTTGCCGATCATTCATTCCGTCGGTTCCGCGCGGTCAACCGGTGTGCTGGACCGCCCACTCCAGCACGTCGTCCGCGATCTGCTCCCAGCCGGGTGCGGCGGGAAGCAGGTGCGGCCGTCCCGCGTACTCCTTGATCTCCGTGACCGTCTTCGACTTGTAGTGCTTGGCGTTGGACTGCTGCACCTTGGGCGGCATCAGATGGTCCAGCTCGCCCGAGACGAACAGCAGCGGCGCGCGGTCGTCGTTGTGGTAATCGACGTACGTGCTCTGGTGGCCGGGACGCAGCGTGGCCAGGGCGCTGTCGAAGAAGATGCTGCCGGACGCCGGGACCGCGTACCGCTCGTACAGCCTCCTGGACTCGGCCTCCTCGAACGTGTTCGTGAACGCGTAGTGCCACTGCTCGAAGTTCAGACCGACCGCCCGGTGCCGGTTGGCCGGGTTCTTGAGGACCGGGAAGGCCGCCTTGATCTGGGTCAGCGGCAGCACCGCGACCCCCTCGGTCGGCGCGGAGTTGATCGCGACGCCCGCCGCTCCGTGGCCCCGGTCGAGCAGCAGCTGGACGAAGACACCGCCCGCGGAGTGGCCGATGAGGATCGGCGGCTTGTCCAGGGAACGGACGACGTTCTCCAGGGTCTCGACGATCTGCGGGACCGTGACCTGCTCGACCGGCGTCGGGTCGGCGTTCAGCGACTCGACCTCCACCTCGAAGCCCGGGTAGGCGGGCGCGAGGACGCGGTAGCCGCGCTTCTCGTAGTGGTCGACCCAGTGTTCCCAGCTGCGGGGTGTCACCCAGAAGCCGTGGATCAGGACGATGGTGTCGGGAGTGCTCATCGGTGCTCCTCAGTCGGTGGCGCGGTACGCGGCCTTGATCTGGCGGACGACGACCTCCGGACGGGACATCATCACCACGTGCGAGGCTCCCTTGACCTCGACGGTCCGGCTGCCGGCCCGCTCGGCCATGAAGCGCTGGACGGCGGGCGGGATGACGTTGTCGGCGGTCGGGATGACGTACCAGGACGGCAGGGTCTTCCAGGCCGGTGCGCCGCTGCCGCTGCTCAGCCCTTCGAGGCTGCCCGGGCGTTGGGCCGCCGCCATGACCTGGGTCGTCTTCCTCGGCAGGTCCTGGGCGAAGACGTCGTGGAACTTCGCCGGGTCGATGTAGCCGTCGTGGCCGTCGGCGGCGCCCGGCTGCGGATACGTCCGGACCAGGAGGGATTCCGGCAGCTTGCTGCCGGGGAACTTCCCGGCCAGGTCCAGCGCGGTCTCGCCCTGGTCGGGCGCGAAGGCGGCGACGTACACCAGCGCCTTGACGTTGGCCCGGCCGCGCGCCGCGTTGGTGACTACCTCGCCGCCGTAGGAGTGGCCGACCAGGATCACCGGCCCCGGGATGCTCGCCACGACCGACGAGACATAAGCGGAGTCGGCGGTCAGGTCGCGCAGCGGGTTGGCCGGGGCGATCACCGGAAAACCGGCGTCCTGAAGGGACTTGATCGTGGCGTTCCAGCCCGACGCGTCGGCGAACACACCGTGCACGAGCACGACGGTCGGCTTGGGGGCGCCCTTCTCCGCCGAGGCGGGCGCGGGGGAGGAGTGTGCGACGGCGCCGGTCAGACCGACGACCAGGGCACAGCTCGCGAGGACCGTGCCCAGGGTGCGGTGGAGTCGCATGCTCACGAAGTTCCTTCCGGGGATCAGGAGTTGAGGAAGTCGAGGAGATCCGCGCTCAGTTGGTCCTTGTGCGTGTCCGTGATGCCGTGCGGCGCGCCCGGATACACCTTGAGCGTCGCCGACTTGATCCGGGCCGCCGACGCCCTGCCGCCGACGTCGATCGGCACGACCTGGTCGTCGTCGCCGTGCACGACCAGCGTCGGCACGTCGAAGGCGTCCAGGTCGGCGCGGAAGTCGGTGGCAGAGAAGGCGGCGATGCTCTCGTAGGCGTTGCGGTGCCCGGCCTGCAGGCTCTGCCGCCAGAACGCGTCCCGGATGCCCTGCGAGACGTTCGCGCCGGGCCGGTTGTTGCCGAAGAACGGCCCGTCGGCGAGATCGCGGTACAGCTGCGAGCGGTCGGCCAGCGAACCGGCCCGGATCCCGTCGAACACCTCGCCCGGGACCCCGCCAGGGTTGTCGTCCGTCTTGAGCATGAACGGCGGTACGGCGGACACCAGCGCGAGCTGTGCGACGCGCCCGGTGCCGTGCCGGCCCACATAGCGGGCGACCTCGCCGCCGCCGGTCGAGAACCCGATCAGGGTCACGTCCCGCAGGTCGAGGGTGTCGATGAGGGTGGCCAGGTCGTCGGCGTACGTGTTCATCTCGTTGCCGTGCCAGGTCTGCGTGGAACGGCCGTGGCCGCGCCGGTCGTGCGCGATCGCCCGGAAGCCGTGGGTGGCCAGGAACAGCTGCTGTGCCTCCCAGCTGTCCGAGTTCAGCGGCCAGCCGTGGGCCAGGACGACCGGGCGGCCCTGACCCCAGTCCTTGTAGAAGATCTCAGCGCCGTCCGCTGCGGTGACGTATGGCATGGGGGTGTGCTCCCGTCTGCGGGACTTGTCCGACCTCCTGATCGTTGTCGGGTCCGGCGGGCCCCGTATCCCGTGGAGCGCGTAGTCGTGACCCCGGATCAGAGTCCCGGGGCCTGGGCGAGCTGCCGCCGGGACGTCACGTCGAGCTTCCGGAAGATCTTCCGGAGGTGGTAATCGACGGTGCTGGCGCTGATGAACAGCTGGGCGGCGATCTCGGCGTTGGTCGCGCCGCCCTTCGCGAGACGGGCGACGGTGAGTTCCTGCGGGGTGAGCGCGCTGGCCGTTCCGGCCGGTCCGCGCCGGGGGTGTTCGCCTGTCGCGGCCAGTTCCTGGGTGGCGCGCGCCGAGAAGCCGGTGGCGCCCATCGCGTCGAACAGGCCCACCGCCGTACGGAGTTGCTCGCGGGCGTCCTTGCGGCGCTTGCGTCTGCGCAGCCACTCGCCGTAGTGGAGGTGGGCGACCGCCAGATCGGACCGGGCCCGGGTCCCGGACAGCAGGGCGATCGCCTCGGTGTAGAGCGGTTCGGCCTCGTCGGCCGGGGCGAGCAGGGCCCGGCAGCGGGCCAGCAACCCCAGTCCCCACGGGGTGTCGGCGGCCGTCGCCCGGGAGGTGAGTGTCCCCAGGGCGGTCGTGGCGAGGACGCGGTCGCCGCAGCGTACGGCCGCCTCGACGAGATGGGGGAGGAGGCGGGAGTGGATGCCGTACGCGTCGTGTTCGACCAGCGCTTGGGAGTGGTCGCGGGCGGTGGCGTAGTCGCCGCGGCTCAGGGCCAGCACGGTCATCCCGATGCGGGCGATCGACTGGACCGCGCCGTTGCCGAGCCAGGTACCCGCCTCCATCGAGCTCCGCAGGACCGCGTCGAGGTTCTCGTGATCGCCGTGCCAGGCCAGGAGTTCGGGATGCCGGTAGATCGCCCACACGTCGTCGGTCGCGCCGATCGCCGCGCGGATCTGGCTGCCCTCGGAGTGCAGGGCGTCGGCGCCGGTCAGCTCGCCGAGGTTCGTCTCGGACATCACCGTGCAGTACAGGGCGATGTCCAGCTGGGTGAGGGCGCCGGTGGCCCGGGCCACGTCCGCGGCCCGGCGCATCACCGCGGTCTGGGATCTCTCGTCCCACCGGATCATCGACATGGTGATGGTGGGCAGAAAGGCGCGCAGTACCTCCTCGTCGGAGGTGCGCGGGTCCAGGACCATCGAGCAGGCCCGCCGCAGATGCGGGACGGCACTCTCGTAGCCGTCGAGGGCCAGCACGGCGAACGCGCGCAGCACGAGATCGACGCCGGTGGCCGACCTGGAGCGCGGCAGCAGCGTCTCGATGGCCCGGGCGATCTCGGGCGGTGAGGTGTCCCGGATCAGGTGTTCCGCGGTGATCACACCCTGGATCGCCTGAAGGAACGCCTGGCGGGCGAGATCCGGTGCTCCCTCGGCGAGCAGCTGTGCCGCCCGCAGGCACAGCGCGGGCGCCCGCGAGAACGAGTCCGCGTCGCCCAGCGCCAGGATCGCGTACGCCCGGACCAGCAGTATCCGGCCCCGGCCCACCGCGTCGAGCAGCTCGACGTCCACCGCGTCGACCAGCGACTCCGCCTGCAGAGGCGCCCCGGCGCGCAGCGCGGCCTCGGCCGCCGCCAGCAGCCGTCATCTGGACCGCCAGCCCGTCCAGCAGCGCCTCTCGGCTTCAC
>NZ_JBSFDA010000106.1:0-34346 GCF_053593675.1 Streptomyces sp. NPDC002156
ATCCGGACCGGCGTTTGAGGACGAGCGCGTTCAGCGCGATACGGGGGTCTGGGGGCAGAGCCCCCAGGACGAGACCGGGGAGTCACTCGGCTCCTGCGGTCTCCTCGTCCTCCAGTTCCTTCGCCAGGCGGCGCAGATGCGGGCCGTACTCCGGGTCGTTGAGCGCTGCCGCGAACTGGGCGGTGAGGTAGGCGAGGGGGTTGCCGGTGTCGTACCAGCGGCCGTGGATCACCTGGCCGTAGACGGCGCGGTTGGCGGCGTAGGCGTTGATGGCGTCGGTGAGGTAGACCTCGCCGGTGCGGTGGTCGTACCAGCGCTTGGTCTGTTCGCGCAGTTCGTCGATGATGCCGGGCGTGATGACGTAGCCGCCGATGGCCGCGTACGACGAGGGCGCGTCCTGCGGGCGGGGCTTCTCGACCAGGCCGGTGATGCGCAGCAGACCGTCGTCGAGGTCCTCCTTGACCACGGGGACGCCGTAGCGCTGGGAGTCGCCCGGGTCCATCGGCATCAGCGCGAGGACCGGGGAGTTGGTGGCCTCGTACGCCTTGATCAGCTGCTGGGCGCGCGGGACCTCGGCGACGAACACGTCGTCGGGCCACAGCACCAGCAGCGGCTCGTCGCCGATGTTGCGCGAGGCGTTGAGGACGGGGGTGCCGTTGCCGTAGGGGCCCTGCTGGTAGAGGTAGGTGATGTGGCCGAGCCGGGACAGCTCGCCGACCTCCTCCACGGCGTCCGCGTACGCCGACTTGCCGTCGGCGCGCAGCTGGTCGACGAGGCCGGGGTTGGGCCGGAAGTGGTCCTGGATCAGCCCCTTGTCGCCGGACACGACGATGGTGATGTCGGTGATGCCGGAGGCCACGAGCTCCCGGACGGTGTGCTCGATGACGGGCTTGTCACCGACGGGCAGCATCTCCTTCGGTGTCGCCTTGGTGAGCGGCAGCAGCCGGGACCCCAGTCCGGCTGCGGGAATGACTGCCCTGCGAATCGTGGCCATGGGCCCCCCTGTACGAAAACGCGTACGTTTCATCGGTCGGTAGTACTTGTCGCTGGCGCTTACTGGTACTTGGTCGTGCTCGGTTGTTCATGGTCCTGCTCGGCGCCGCTCACCCGCGCGTGTCGGCGCGGGTGGTGTGACGCTACCAATCGGCATGCCCCACCGCCGCACCTCCCAGACCCCGCAGGTGCTCCTCCGGCCACCGGTTCAGGCCCGTCGCGGCAGTACGGCGATGGCCGCGAGGGGTACGGCGGCCAGCACCAGCCAAGGGACGGCGGCGGGCAGTCCGGTGTCGAGGAGGGTGCCGGTCAGCGAGCTGCCGACCAGCACGATCAGGCCGGAAACCGACGACAGGGCGCCGGTGTAGAGGCCGAGCCGGCCCTCTTCGGCGAGGTCGGGGACCCAGGCGCGGGCGACCGGCGCGACCAGCATCTGGCCGAAGGTGAGCAGGACGACGAACCCGGCGGCGGGCAGCAGCCCGACGGTTCCGGTCCAGGCCGCGGGCCTGGCCAGCGCCACGACGGCGAATCCGGCGGAGATCAGCAGCATGCCGACGACCATCGAGCGGCGCAGGGCGAGACGGTCGCCGACCCAGCGGGTGACCGGCAGTTGGGCGGTCACGACGAGCAGCGAGGAGAGGGCGAACAGCCAGGCCAGGGCGGTCTGCGAGCCGGTCGCGCGCTCGACCTCGTCGGGGAGTGCGAGGTACAGCTGGTTGTACGCGAGGAGATAGGCGCCGTACGCGGAGCAGAGTGCGAGAAACCGACGGTTGCGCAGCAGTGTGCGCACGCCCCCTTTCGCGCGTATGCGCTCCCTGCCGGGTATGTGCTGCGGGAGCAGCCAGGCGTGCCCGGCGAGGACGAGGACGAAGATTCCGGCGCCCGCGAGACAGACGACACGGAAGTCGACGGACAGCAGCAGTCCGCCGAGCAACGGCCCGACGAAGGCGCCCGCCTGTCCGGCGACGGTGAACAGGGCGAGGACGCGGGTGCGTGAGCCGCCGCCCTGCTCCTCCCAGACCACGGCCTGCCGGGCGACCTCGGACTCGACGGCGGGCGAGAAGAGCGCGGCGGCGAAGCCGATGAGAAGGACGGCGCCGATGACGGTCGCGGTCGAGTCGGCGTAGCCGAGCCAGGCGAAGCCGGCGATGCGCAGGGCGCACCCCGCGAGCACCACGGGCCGGATGCCGTACCGGTCGGCGAGCGCGCCGCCGACCACGAACAGCCCCTGCTGACTGAAGGTACGCAGCCCGAGCACGAACCCGACGAGCCAGCCGGCCATGCCGATCGCCTGCCCGAGATGCTCGGAGAGAAAGGGCAGAACGGCGAAGAACCCGACGTTGAAGGCGAGTTGGGTCAGGATCAGCAGCCGCAGCAGCGCCGACAGTCGCATCCGGGCAGGCGACTTACCCTCGACGACTGTCACTGGAGGGCCAACTCTCGTGTCTCCGGAAGCGGTTGAGCCGCCCGCACCGCCCTCCGAGGCCGCCGAACCCTGAGCCCCGCAGCGGTCACCGCCAACGCGCCCAGCAGGGCGAGTACGGCGGCCGGGGCGAGGACCGCCCAGGGGGCGCGTTCCGCGTACGGCTGGTTCTCGGCGAGGAGCAATCCCCATTCCGGGGACGGTGGTTGGGCGCCGAGGCCGAGGAAGCCGAGGGCCGCCAAGGCCAACGCGACTGCCGGCAGGCGCAGTAGGGCGTGCCGGGTGACCGGGGGCAGCGCGGCGGGCAGGAGTTCGTGGCGCAGGACGTACCAGCGGTCGGCGCCCAGGCCCCGGGTGGCCGTGACATGCAGCGTGGCCCGTTCCTGGCGCAGCAGGGCGGCGGTGTGCGCGGCCAGCGGTGCCCAGGCGACGGCGGTCACTGCGAGCGCGGGGGTGGCCCCGCCGCTGCCCACGACCGCCGTGACGAGCAGCGCGGCGAGGACGGGCGGTATCGCGTTGACGGTGTCGACGAGCGGTCCGGACACCCGGGGCACCAGTCCGAGCACCAGCCCGATCAGCAGCGCTGCGGCACTGATCGCCGAAGCGAGCAGCAGCGTGTCGAGGGCGCCGTGTCCGACGCGGGCGAGGACGTCGCGGCCGAGTGCGTCCGTGCCGAACGGGTGTGTCCAGGACGGGGGTTGGAGCCGGGCCCGGGTGTCCAGGGCCAGGGGGTCGCGTGGCAGACCCAGGGCTACGACGCCGAGCAGTACACCGGCGTACAGCAGGGGTGGGGTGCGGCGGGCGGGCGGACCGGGGCGGTGCAGGGAGGAGAGGCCGCCGTCTCGCAGGGCGGGGCCGATCAGCAGTCGGGCTGTCAGCCGGGTTCCACCCGCTGCCACCGCCGCCAGCAGGACCAGGGCGAGGGTGCTGGCCTGGAGCACCGGCAGGTCCTGGGCGATGGCGGCCTGGAGGGCGGTGCGGCCGAGGCCGGGGATGTCGAAGATCTGCTCGACGGCGACCGAGCCGCCGGTCAGCCCGACGACGAACAGGCCCGCGTTGGGCAGCAGTCCGGGCAGACAGCGGCGTACCGCCTGGCTCGCGATCCGGCGGGCCGGGATGCCGCGTGCGGCGGCGGCCAGCGCCCAGGGTTCGGCGAAGGCGCCGGGCAGCAGATCGTCGAGGAGCCGGCCGAGCAGAGCCCCGGCGGGCAGGCCTATGGCGAGCCCAGGGAGGATCGTCCACTGGAAGCCGTACCAGCCGAGGGCGGGCAGCCAGCCGAGCTGGACGCCGACGACGGTGGCGAGCACGGACGCGGTGAGGAACTCGGGCAGCGCGGCGACCATCGCCGAACCGCTGCCGCCGGTGCCCCGGCGCCCGGCGCTCCACAGCGTCGGGGCGCACACCAGGGCGGCGACGAGAACGGCGATGGTCAGTGCGACGGCCATCAGCAGCAGCGAGGCGCCGAGGGCCTCAAGGACCCCGGGCATGACCTCGCCCCCGGAGATCCAGGACCGCCCGGCGTCCCCGCGCGGCAGACCGCCGAGCCACTCCCCCAGCAGCCGCAACGGCCCGGCGTCCAGGCCGAGTTGCTCCCGGATGTCGGCCAGTACGGCCGGGGTGGCCTCGCGTTCCGCCGACCGGGCCTTGAGCACGGTGAGCGCCGGGTCGGTGCGGGTCAGCCAGGGCAGCAGGCCGATCCCGCACACGAGCAGCGCGGCGAGCAGGGCACGCCACAGGAGCGTGCCCACACGACCCCGCACGGGTCAGCGCCGGGTTCCGGTACCGACCAGCGTGCGCTCGTACGGATCGAGGAGCACGCCCTGTACGTCGGCGGCGACGCCGGTGATGATCCGCTGGTGGACCAGCGGGACGACGGCGTCGGCACCGAGGATCAGGGCCTCCGCCGCCATGGCCGCGTCCTGCCTCTTCGCGGTGTCCTCGACGCCCTCGGCCTCGGCGACGGCCTGGTCGACCTTCTTGTCGGAGAGGAGGGAGAGGTTGTAGCCGCCGTCGGAGGTGTAGTCGCTCGCGAGGACGGAGACGGGGTCGCCGGAGTCGAGCATGGTGTTGCGGGCGGCGACGACGGCGTCGAACTTGCCGGCCAGCGCGTCGCTCTCGAGGCGCGAGTACTCCCGTACCTCCAGCGTCACCTTGAACCCGGCCTTCTCCAGCTGCTGCTTCAACACCTGTGCGGCTTCCGGGAGTTCGGGCCGGTTGTCGTACGTGGCGAGGGTGACGGCCGTGCCGTCGGGCGCCGCCGCCTTCGCTCGGCCGGTGGGCTGGACGCGCTTGCCCTCGGCCCAGGTGAGCGCCGGGCCGTAGATGCCCTGGCCGGCGTCGGCGTGGCCTTCGTAGACGCCGTCGGCGATCGCGGAGGTGTCCACGGCGGCGCGGGCTGCGGCGCGCAGCTCGGCGTCCTTGAAGGCGCCGGACTTGGTGTTGAGGTGGAGGTAGGTGGTGCGGGCCGTGGCGGTCTCGCGGCGGGTCGCCTTGTCGAGGGAGGCGGCCTGGGCGACGGGGATCGACTCCGCGATGTCGACCTGGCCGGTGCGCAGGGCGTTGGCGCGGGCGGTGCCGTCGGCGATGAACCGGGCGTCGATGCCGGCGGCCTGGGCGCGTCCGCCCCAGTAGTCGTCGAAGCGGTCGAGGGTGGCGGCGGTGGAGCCGGTGGTCTTCGTCAGCTCGAAGGGTCCGGTGGCGGTGCCGACCGGGTCGACGGCGCCCTTCTTCGCGAACGCCTTGGGCGCGAGGACGGCGAGGCCGGGGCTGGAGAGGCGCAGCGGGAGCACAGGGTCGGGCTCGGCGGTGGTGACGGTTATTCGTCCGTCGGCCGCGGCCTTCGCGGTGAGGGTGACGCCGGTGAGGGCGGCGGGCTCGGGCTCGGCCTGGGTGGCGCGGGTGAGGGCGGCGGCGACGGTGGCCGCGGTGACTGCGGTGCCGTCCTGGAAGGTGGCCTCGCGCAGGGTGAACTGCCAGGTGCGGTCGTCCTGGCGGGTCCAGGACTCGGCGAGCGCGGGCGCGGCGGAGCCGTTGGCGTCCAGGGCGGTCAGGCCCTCGGTGACGCCGAGGCGACTGAGGAGGGTGGCGTCGGCGCCGTACGGCGAGAAGTTCTCGGCGGGCGGGAAGGCGAGCGCGACCTTCAGCCGGGAGCCGGATCCGGCGTCCGACGACGAGTCGCCGTCGTCGCTGCCGCTGGAGGCGAAGCAACCGGTGAGCAGCGGGGCGAACAGCAGTCCGACGAGCAGTCGGCGACGGCGGGGGGTGCGCATGATCCTCAGTTCTGTGAAGGGGGCGGTGCGGCACGGACGGAGGCCGCACGGAAACTGGACCCTATATGATTATCATTTCCAGTAGCCAGCCCGGGGGCCGCCTGCGATCACAGCTCCAGCGGAACCTCGAAGTGGACGACGCTCTGCCCGCCACCCGCGTCCTCGCGCTCGTCGTGCACGACCTTGCCGAGCGACCGCCAGAAGCCCTCGGCGCCGGTGACCGCGGGGTCCGTGTGCAGATACACGGCGCGATAGCCGCCGTCGGCCGCCGCGAAGGCCAGCAGTTCGGCCACGAGCCGCCGGGCCAGTCCGCGCCTGCGATGCTCGGGACGGACGTACACCCGGCGCAGTTGCGCGGTCGCGCCCGAGGGGTAGCGCTCGGCGACATGGAGGGGGTTCGGCGGGTGGAGCGGGCCGCGCGAGTCGAGGGCGGCGGTGGCGACGACGCTCGCGTCGCGCTCGTCGACCGCGACCAGGAGGGTGTGGCGGGCGGGCGCGAGATATGCGGACGCGGGGTCGACTATGTCGCCGTGCCAGCGGGGCACGTACCCCGTCCCGAAGTCGCGGTAGACGGTGTCGAGCATGACGGCCCGCGCACCGTCGAGGTCGTCGGAAGTCGCCGTCCTGATGCCGTATGGATGCACCTGCACATCATATGCATTTAGGAACGTCGAACAAACGGCCTCCAACTCGACACCGTCGCGCCTCAGTTGAGGGCGAGGCGATTTGACAGGGCCCCGGACACCGCATAAATACTTGCCACATGACATTCATTTTCAAAAGGGCTGGCAAAGAGGCCGCCGTCGGCCGAGGGGCGACCAGGTAATGCGCGTCGCGTTCGTCGGCAAGGGCGGCAGCGGCAAGACCACGCTGTCCGCACTGTTCTCCCGCCATCTCGCACGCTCCGGCGCGCCCGTGGTCGCCATCGACGGCGACATCAACCAGCACCTCGCCGAGGCACTCGACCCGGTCGGTGGCGAGGCGTTCGCCGCGCCGCCGCTCAGCGCGCACCTCGGTGACATCAAGGACTTCCTGCGCGGCACCAACCCGCGTATCGAGTCGCGCGAGGCCATGGTCAAGACGACCCCGGCCGGCCGTGGCTCCCGGCTGCTGCGTCCGCTCGGCGACGACGAGATCCACGCCCGGCACGTCGAGCGCGTGGGCGGTGTGCCGCTGATGGCGACCGGCGCCTTCGAGGAGAGCGACCTGGGCGTCGCCTGCTACCACTCCAAGCTGGGCGCGGTGGAGCTGTACCTCAACCATCTCGTCGACGGCCCCGGCGAGTACGTCGTCGTCGACATGACCGCCGGCGCGGACGCCTTCGCCTCCGGGCTGTTCACCCGGTTCGACATGACGTTCCTGGTCGCCGAACCGACCCGCAAGGGCGTCTCCGTCTACCGCCAGTACCGCGACCACGCCCGCGAGTTCGGGATTCCGCTCGCGGTGATCGGCAACAAGGTCACCGGCGAGGACGACCTGCTCTTCCTCAAGGAGGAGACCGGCGACGACCTGCTCACCCACTTCGTCCAGTCCTCCTGGGTGCGCGCCGCCGAACAGGGCCGCGACCAGGGCGAGTTGGAACCGCACAACCGGCACGCCCTGAACCAGCTCAAGGACGCGCTCGACGCCCGCCCCAAGGACTGGGCCACCTTCCAGCGGCACGCCGTCGAGTTCCATCTGCGCAACGCCCAGGCGTGGGCGGACAAGGCGACGGGCCTCGACCTCGCCGATCAGGTCGACCCGGAGTTCGTGCACGGGCCCGCCGCCCTCGCCTGACCACACCCCCACTGCCCCACTTCGTGAGATCGAAAGAACAGGACACCCCCTTCATGTCGCTCGACGTCTCCCCCCAGCTCCTCGCCGAAGCCGAGCAGGGTGACATCCGCGAGGACGACTTCGTCGAAACCGTCCGCACCTCCCTCCCCTACGCCTACGACCTCATCGCGGACCTCGCCTCCGAACTCCAGGGCGGCACCTCCGAGTTCGCCGACAACCAGACCCCGCCGCCCTCCGAGCAGGAGCGCGGTCAGCTGCTGCGGGCGCTGGCCAGTGACGCGATCCGGGGCAGCCTGGAGCGGCACTTCGGCATCGCGCTCGCCTTCCAGAACTGCCACCGGGTCGCGGCCTTCCACCCCGGCGCACAGAACGGCGAGACCTACGCCCGCTTCACCTCGCTGCGCTCGCAGGTCCTCAACCAGTCCCCGGAGTTCCGCGACTGCTGACGGGGCGATGCTGACGGGGCGATCCAGATTTCCCGGCCCCAAAAAAAGTTGATAACGATTCGGCAGCCCTACGGCCCCCTGCCCTCTACGGTCGAACGGGTGAAAGACCGCATCGTCATCAAGGGCGCCCGTCAGCACAATCTCCAGGACGTCTCCGTGGAGCTGCCCCGGGACGCGCTGATCGTATTCACCGGGGTGTCGGGTTCCGGGAAGTCGAGTCTCGCGTTCGACACCATTTTCGCCGAGGGGCAGCGGCGTTATGTGGAGTCGCTGTCGGCGTACGCGCGGCAGTTCCTGGGGCAGCTCGACAAACCCGATGTCGATGTCGTCGAGGGCCTGTCGCCGGCCATCGCGATCGACCAGAAGACGACCGGCCGCAATCCCCGCTCCACCGTCGGCACGATCACCGAGGTCTACGACCATCTGCGGCTGCTGTACGCCCGGGTCGGCCGCCCGCACTGTCCGGTGTGCGCCGAGCCGGTCAGCCGGCAGACCCCGCAGCGGATCGTGGACCGGCTGCTGGAGCGGCACGAGGGTGCGCGCGTCCAGCTGCTGGCCCCGGTCGTCCGGGACCGGAAAGGCGAACACGCCGAGGTCTTCCGCCAGTTGATGTCCGACGGCTTCAGCCGGGTCCGGGTGGACGGCGTCACCCTGCCGCTGTCGGGCGGAACGCCCGCGCTGGACAAGCGCGTCAAGCACTCCGTCGAGGTCGTGGTGGACCGGCTGACGCTGAAGCCGGGGGTACGGCAGCGGCTGACGGAGTCCGTCGAGACGGCGCTCGGTCTCGCAGGCGGTGTCGTCTGGGCCGACTTCGTGGACCTCGAAGCCGCCGTTCCCGAGCGGGAGTCGAGGTTCTCGGAGCGGATGGCGTGCCCTCGCGCCCACGACATCGACCTGGAGTCGCTGGAGCCGCGGCTGTTCTCCTTCAACGCGCCCTGGGGGGCCTGCCCCGAGTGCACGGGCCTCGGCGCCCGTACCGAGGTGGACCCCGAACTCGTCGTACCGGACGAGGAGTTGTCGCTCGCCGAGGGGGCGATCGCGCCCTGGACCAACACCAGCGGCGCCGACTACTTCACCCGCCTCCTCGAAGCGCTGGCCGCCGAACTCGGCTTCAGCACCGCCACGCCCTGGCGCCAACTCCCCGCCGCCGTACGGAAGTCCGTGCTGCACGGGACCCCGGGGCAGCTGCACCTCGCCTACCGGAACCGGTTCGGGCGCGAGCGCTCGCATCTCACCCGGTTCGAGGGGGTCGTGCCGCACATCCGGCGCCGGCATGCCGAGGCGGACGGCGAGGGGCGGTTCGCGGGCTATATGCGCGAGGTGCCGTGTCCGGCCTGCGCGGGCGCGCGGTTGCGGCCGAGCGTACTGGCCGTCACCGTCGGCGGCCGGAACATCGCCGAGCTGACCGCACTGCCGATCGATGAACTGGCCCTGTTCATAGGTAAGTTGACGCTCGAAGGCTGGGAACTCCGGGTCGCCGAAGCCGTACTGGCGGAGATCGGTGAGCGGCTCCGCTTCCTTCTCGACGTCGGGCTCGACTATCTGTCGATGGACCGGCCCGCCGCGAGTCTGTCGGGCGGGGAGGCGCAGCGCATCCGGCTCGCGACGCAGATCGGTGCCGGGCTGGTCGGGGTGCTGTATGTGCTGGACGAGCCCAGCATCGGGCTGCACCAGCGCGACAACCGGCGGCTGATCGAGACGCTGCTGCGGCTGCGCGACCGGGGCAACACGGTGATCGTCGTGGAGCACGACGAGGACACCGTGCGGATCGCCGACTGGGTCGTGGACATCGGTCCGGGCGCCGGTGAACTCGGCGGACGCGTGGTCCATTCGGGCAGTACGGAGGAGCTGCTGGCGCACCCCACCTCTCTCACCGGCGCGTATCTCTCCGGCCGCCGCCGGATTCCGCTCCCGGCGACGCGCAGACCGCGTACCGAGGGCCGTGAACTCACCGTCCACGACGCTTCCGAGCACAACCTCCGGAACATCACGGTGTCGTTCCCGCTCGGGCAGTTCGTCGCGGTCACCGGTGTCTCCGGTTCGGGCAAGTCGACGCTGGTCAACGACATCCTCCACGCGGCCCTCGCCAAACGCCTGTACCGGGCCCACCAGGTGCCGGGACGGCATCGGACGATCACCGGGATCGAGGAGATCGACAAGGTCGTACAGGTCGACCAGTCCCCCATCGGCCGCAGCCCGCGCTCCAACCCGGCGACGTACACGGGCCTGTTCGATCACCTCCGCAAGCTGTTCGCGCAGACCCCGGAGGCGAAGGTGCGCGGCTATCTGCCGGGCCGGTTCTCCTTCAACGTCAAGGGCGGGCGCTGCGAGCACTGTTTCGGCGACGGCACGATCAAGGTCGAGATGAGTTTTCTGCCGGACGTGTATGTGCCGTGCGAGGTGTGTCAGGGGGCCCAGTACAACCGCGAGACCCTGGACGTGCACTACAAGGGGAAGTCGATCGCCGACGTCCTCGCCCTGACGATCGAGGAGGGTCTGGCCTTCTTCGACGGGCACGGGATCATCTCCCGGCATCTGGGCGTCCTGCACGACGTCGGCCTCGGCTATGTGAAGCTCGGCCAGGCCGCCACCACCCTCTCCGGCGGCGAGGCACAGCGGGTCAAACTCGCCGCCGAACTCCAGCGCCGTACGCGGGGGCGCACACTGTATGTACTGGACGAGCCGACGACCGGGCTGCACGTCGACGACGTCCGCCGGCTGCTGGCCGTACTGCATCGACTCGTCGACGCGGGGAACACGGTCGTCGTCATCGAGCACAACCTCGATGTCGTCAAGACGGCGGACTGGGTGATCGACATGGGCCCGGAGGGAGGGACCGGTGGCGGCCGGGTGATTGCCCAGGGCACTCCGGAACACGTGGCGGCCGAGGCTCGTTCTCATACAGGGACGTTCCTGCGTGCACTCCTGGAGAGGAAGTGAGCACGATGGCGACCGACACCGAGGTGACCGATGTGTTCGACCCGGCCACCGAGGACGAGAGCGATGCTCCCCTCCCCCGGCTCAGCAACGCGGGAGGTTCGGTCGACCAGGTGCGGGACTATCTCCGGCTCATCGCCCGGGTCCGGCTGCTCAGCGCCGACCAGGAGGTCGACCTCGCGAAACGCATCGAGGCCGGGCTGTACGCCGAGCACAAACTGCTGGAGGAGCCGCCCGAGGACGCCGTGCTCCGACGGGAGCTGGAGATCGTCGCCGCGGACGGGGAGCGCGCCAAGTCCCACCTCATCGAGGCGAACCTCCGGCTGGTCGTGTCCGTCGCCAAGCGCTACACGGGCCGGGGGCTGCTGTTCCTGGACCTGATCCAGGAGGGCAACACGGGTCTGATCCGGGCCGTCGAGAAGTTCGACTACGCGAAGGGCTTCAAGTTCTCGACGTACGCGACCTGGTGGATCCGGCAGGCGATCTCCCGCGCACTGGCCGACCAGGGCCGGACCATCCGGATCCCCGTCCATCTGGTCGAGGTCATCAACCGGGTGGCCCGCACCCGCCGCGAGCTGATCCAGGACCTCGGCAAGGAACCCACCCCGGAGGAGCTGGCGGAGAAGGCGGGCGTCGACGTGGAGCGGCTGCCCGAACTGGCCGCCTACACCAGGGAACCCGTCTCGCTGCACACCGCCCTCAGCGAGGACGGCGACGGCGAGTTCGGCGACCTGATCGAGGACCGCGACAGCGTCACACCCATGGACATGGTCACGTTCCTGCTGCTGCAGGAGACGATCCAGTCCATCCTCGCGGACATGACGCCACGGGAGGCCGGGATCATCTCCCTGCGCTACGGCCTGTCCGGCGGCCGGACGAGAACCCTGGAGGAGATCGGCCAGGTGTACGGCGTGACACGCGAGCGGATCCGTCAGATCGAGTCCAAGACGATGTCCAAGCTGCGCCACCCGTCCCGCTCCCAGATCCTGCGGGACTACCTCGACGCCATGTGACCCGGCCGTCCTCCAGGCTTACGGGCTCAGGCGGTGCCGAGTGCCGTACGCAAAGTGCTGATCGCCTGTCCGATGGCGGCCTCGGCGGCATGCGTCCCGCGCAGGGCGTTGAGCATCACGAAGTCGTGGATGATCCCCTGGTAGCGGACGGCGGTGACGGGTACGCCGGCCTCGCGCAGCTTGTTCGCGTACGCCTCGCCCTCGTCGCGCAGGACGTCGGCCTCGGCGGTGATGACCAACGCCGGGGGCAGGCCGGTGAGTTGGGCGGTGGTGGCGCGCAGCGGGGACGCGGTGATCTGGGCGCGCTCGGACGCGTCGGTCGTGTACTGGTCCCAGAACCATTCCATGGCGTCCCGGCGCAGGAAGTAGCCCTCGGCGAACTGGTGGTAGGAGCCGGTGTCGAAGGCGGCGTCGGTCACCGGGTAGAAGAGGACCTGCTGGACGAGGGGCACATCGCCGCGCTCCTTGGCCATCAGGGTCAGCGCGGCGGCCATGTTGCCGCCGACGGAGTCACCGGCGACCGCGATCCGGGTGGCGTCCAGGTAGTGGTCGGCGCCGTCGGAGACGATCCAGCGGGCGACGGCGTAGTTCTGCTCGATCGCGACCGGGTAGCGGGCCTCGGGCGAGAGGTCGTACTCGGGGAAGACGACCGCGGCCCGGGCGCCGACGGCCAGTTCGCGCACCAGACGGTCATGGGTGTGGGCGTTGCCGAAGACCCAGCCGGCGCCGTGGATGTAGACGATCACGGGCAGTACGCCCTGGACACCGGCCGGGCGGACGATCCGCGCCCGGACCTCTCCGGTGGGGCCGCCGGGGACGGTGACCCACTCCTCGTCGACGGCGGGCTTGTCGATCTCGCCCGACTGCACCTCGTCGACCGTCTTGCGGCCCTCGACCGGGCCGAGGTCGAAGAGGTACGGCGGATTCGCGGTCGCCTCGGCGAAGCCGGCGGCGGCGGGTTCGAGGACGGGGCGGGTGTCGGTCGTCATGACGATCTCCTCGGATCGGGTGCCGGGGCAAGGCTCCACCTGCGGGTTTCGCCGGGGAGCGGCGGCACACCAGAAGAGTAGCGCTCGATTAGATCGTGCGCTACTTATTCGACCTCTATTTGTTGGCGCGCTATGGAATCGGGAGGACGTGAACGTTAGGGTGGAAATCACCGTGCACGGCGTCATGCGGACACGGAACCGACCAAGGACAACGAGGAGACCAGGAGCCCTACCGTGAGCGCACCCGGAAGTGCACCACCACAGGAGGGCTCCCTGCTCCTCGACGACCAGCTCTGCTTCGCCCTCTACGCGGCCTCCCGGGCGGTCACCGCCCGCTACCGGCCGCTGTTGGACGAGCTGGGGCTGACCTATCCGCAGTACCTGGTGATGCTGGTGCTGTGGGAGCAGGACTCGATCTCGGTACGGGACCTCGGCCACGCCCTCCAGTTGGAGTCCAGCACCCTCTCCCCGCTGCTGAAGCGCCTGGAGGGGAACGGTCTGCTGCGGCGCGAGCGGCGGGCGGAGGACGAGCGCTCGGTCGCCCTCCGCCTCACCGAGGCAGGCGCCGCGATGCGCGACCGGGCGGGCTGGGTGCCTGGCGCCATCGGCGACGCGATGGGCCTCACGGCCGAACAGGACGCGCTGGCCAAGCAGTTGCTGCGCCTGCTGACGGCCAACGTCAGCGGCGGCTGACGCCGGCGCTCCGTCTCAGGAGGATCCGCGGGACATGTGGTTCGTTCACCGCGGGCCGGTGGGGGCTTGTCGCGCAGTTCCCCGCGCCCCTGAAAACCGGGGCACGGGCCGGCTCCCCCGGCTGAACCTCGGTCAGGTGCGGGTGGCGGTTTCGGGCTGCGCGGGTGACGGGTCGGCGGCGGTTCGGGCTGCACGCAGGGGCTGTTCTGTACGGGTGGTCGGTACCAGGAGGGCTGCCAGGGCTGCGGCCAGGCAGAGGACGGCCAGTAGGGCGAAGCCGTGGGTGTAGCCGGATTCGTACGGGAGGCCTGAGGGCTGGAGGCTGCTCGTGACCAGCACGCTGGTCAGGGCGGCGCCGATCGAGCCGCCGATGGTGCGGACGTTGGCGTTCATGCCGGTCGCCGCGCCGGTCTGCTCGGGCGGGACGCTGCCGACGATCAGGTTGGCCATCGAGGCGAAGGCCAGTCCGATGCCGAGGCCGAACACGCCTGCCACGAAGGCGACTTGCCACTGTTCGTCATGCCACAGGGTGAGGAATCCACAGGCGACGGCGCCGAGCGCGGCACCGGCCGTGAGCAGTTTCCTGGCGCCCAGTACCGGTGTCAGCCGGCCGCCCAGGACACCCGCGAGGAACATCGCGATCAGCATCGGCAGCATGAGCAGTCCGGCGGAGGTGACGCTCGCGCCGAATCCGTACCCGGCGGAGGCGGGCGTCTGGACGAAGCCGGGGAGGAAGGACCAGATCGAGTACATGCCCGCACCGAAGAGCAGCGCGGCGGTGTTCGTGGTCCACACGGCGGGCAGGCGCATGATCTTCAGGTCGATGAGGGGGGTGCTGGAGCGCGCCTCGGTCAGCAGCCAGAGGGTGAAGAGGAGTACGGCGGCTGCGAACAGGCCGATCGTCCGGCCCGAGCCCCAGCCCCATCGGGTCGCCTGACTGAGCGGCAGCAGCAGGGCGACCAGCCAGGCCGACAGCAGTACGGCACCGAGCCAACTGACGCGCCCGACAGCCCTGTTGGGCGACTCGGGGACATAGCGGATGGCGATCAGGGTGGTGACGGCCACGACGCCGACGGGCAGCCAGAACAGCCAGCGGTAGTCGAGCGCGGTCACGATCGGCCCGGCGGCCACCATGCCGACACCGCCGCCCGCCGCGAGGACGGCGGACAGGTTGCTGATGCTGCCGCTCACCTCACCCGGCGGGAACTCGTCCCGGATGATGCCGAACGACAGCGGGAACAGCGCGCCGCCCGCGCCCTGGACGACCCGGGCGAAGATCAGTACGCCGATGTTCGGTGCGAGCGCGGCGAGCAGACAGCTGAGGGTGACGACCACGAGGACGGCGACGAGGGTGCGCTTCTTGCCGATCAGGTCGCCGACGCGGCCGAGGATCGGGGTGAAGACCGAGGCGGACAGCAGGAAGGCCGTCATCACCCAGGTCGCGGTGGACTGCGAGGTGTCCAGGGCGTGCTGGACGGTCGGCAGGGCCGGCGCGATCAGCGACTGAAGCATGGAGAACACGCCCGCACCGGTCGCGAGGACCGCGAAGGTGAGGCGGGTGGAGCGCGTTGAGCGCATGGAGCCAGTGGACTTGCGGGGCATGGAAAGGCATCTCCGAACAGAGGTGGCGGAGTAGACGTAGACGTGATGAGGGCCGCGTTCGCGCACGCCTGCGATGCGCACGGCCGTACGCGTCGCATGGGGGAACGCACCCCGACTGCTAAAGTGGAGGTACGCCTCCATTCTAGCGGAGGCTCACCTCCGCTTCAATACCGGAGGCCCGCATCCGTTTCGAGCGCGCCCGACCGGCGCCCGGCCAGGGAGGCATCCGTGACGGCACAGCCGTACCCCGTCAGCGGTTTCGTCGCGGCGCAGCGCCCGCACCGCAAGGACGCGGCGCGCAACTACGACGCCCTGCTGGCCGCCGCGCGCGAGGCGTTCGCGGAGCACGGCTCCGAGGCGTCCCTGGAGGACATCGCCCGGCGCGCGGGCGTCGGCATCGGCACGCTGTACCGCAACTTCCCCACCCGCCGCCATCTCTTCGAGAGCGTGTACGCCGACGAGGTGGACGCCCTGTGCCGGTTCGCGCTGGAGGTCGCCGACCAGCCGCCGTGGGAGGCGCTCACCGCGTGGCTGCGCCGCTTCGTGGGGTACACCGTGACCAAACGGGCCGTCCGCGAGGCCCTCAACCACGAGTCGGAGATCTTCCTGGCCTGCCGGGACTCGATGTACCAGGCGGGCGGCCCGCTGTTCGAGCGGGCGCAGGAGGCCGGGGAGGCGCGCAAGGACATGACCTTCGACGACCTGGTGCGCATGCTCGCCGGCATCACCTCGACGAACTTCCTCGACGACACCCAGCGCGACCGCGTCCTGGCGGTGGCCCTCGACGGGGTCCGCGTACACATGGCTCCGTAGTCGTACGTCCGTCGTCGCCGCCGGCTCGGCGAGTCGCTCGCGCGGGCGTGCCGCCGTACGCATGATCCTGGCCGGGCGGGCGGCGACCACCTCCGGTCCCGGGCCGCCCCAGAGCCACCGGAGAACCATGCCAGCCGACGACAGTCCGTCCTCCGGGACGTCCGCCGAACCCCCCTCCCCCGCCGCCGTCCGTATGCAGGCGCGCGCCACCGCGCTGCTGGTGCGGCCCAAGCTGTGGCTGCTGCCCACCGTCCTGACCGGCCTGCTCGCGCTGCTGCTGTCGCTCCTCTACATGGGCGGCATCGTGAGCCCCAACCGCGATCTGCACGACCTTCCCATCGGTATCGTCAACGCGGACCGGGGCGAGCCGTTGTCGGGGCAGCAGGAGAACCTGGGTGCGCAGATCGTCCGGGCCGTCACCACCGACACCTCCAACGGCGACAAGGCCGAGTGGCGTGAACTGAGCCTCGCCAAGGCCCAGGACGAGCTGGACTCGGGCAAGCTCTACGGAGCGCTGGTCGTGCCCGACGGCTTCACCGCCTCCGTCGCCGCGCTGACCGGCACGAGCGCCACCGCCCGTCCGGCGCTGACCGTGCTCACCAATCCCGGCAAGGGCAGCCTCGGTTCCTCCCTCGCCAGTCAGATCACCACGGCCGCCGCCCACCAGGCGTCGCAGAACATCGGCAAGCAGTTGACGGCAAGCGCGACGCAGGCCGACGCGACGGCGAAGCTGCTGCTGGCCGATCCGGTCGCGGTCACCACCCAGGTCGGGCATCCCATCGGCACCAACAGCGGCCTCGGGCTCAGCACCTTCTACTACACGCTGCTGCTCGTGCTGGCCGGGTTCATGGGCGGCAACGTCATCAGCAACGCGGTGGACACCTCCCTCGGTTACGCCGACAACGAGATCGGCCCCTGGCACACGCGCCGGCCCACCGTGCCCGTCGACCGCACCCAGACCCTGCTGCTGAAGATGGGCATGACCGCCGGGATCACGCTCCTCAGCGTCTCCCTGGTCATGCTCGCGACCGTCGGCATCCTCGACATGGACGCCGGTCATCTGCCCCTGTTGTGGCTGTACTCGTACTGCGCCACCCTCGCGGTCGGCCTCGGCGTCCAGGCCATCAACGCGGCCTTCGGCGGGATCGGGCAGCTCGTGTCGATGTTCGTGTTCATCGTCCTGGGCCTGCCCTCGTCCGGGGCCACGGTCCCGCTCCAGGCGGTCCCTGACTTCTACCGCTTCCTGTCCGCGTTCGAGCCCATGCGGCAACTCGGCGACGGGGTACGGGCCATCCTCTACTTCGACGCCCGCGGGGACGCCGGACTCACCCGCGCCTGGATCATGATCGCGATCGGCACCGCGCTCGCGCTGCTCTTCGGCTTCGCGATGACCCGCTACTACGACCGCAAGGGCCTCGAACGTCTCACTCCGCAGCCGTCTTGAGTCCAAGCGAGGGACAGAACGCGGGAGTGGACGCCAATCGTTGCCCGTTCACCCTTTCGAACGTCGGCCTCGGACTGACACACTCACGAGGGTGCCCGACTTCGACATGCTTGTCATAGGATCCGGCCCGGGCGGCCAGAAGGCTGCCATCGCGGCGGCCAAGCTCGGCCGCCGGGTCGCCGTCATCGACCGCCCCGACATGGTCGGTGGGGTCTCCATCCACACCGGCACCATCCCCTCCAAGACCCTGCGCGAGGCGGTTCTCTACCTCACCGGCCTCACCCAGCGCGATCTGTACGGCCAGAGCTACCGTCTCAAGGAGGACATCACCGTCGCCGACCTGACCGCGCGCACCGAGCACGTGGTCAGCCGCGAGGTCGATGTCATCCGCAGCCAGCTGTCCCGCAACCATGTCTCCCTGTTCGCCGGTACCGGCCGCTTCGTGGACGACCACACCGTGGCGCTGCAGGAAGTGACCGGCAACGAACGGCTGTTGAGCGCCGAGCACATCGTCATCGCCACCGGGACCCGGCCGGCCCGGCCGGACAGCGTCGAGTTCGACGAACAGACGATCCTGGACTCCGACAACGTGCTCAACCTGGAACGGGTCCCGCGTTCCATGGTCATCGTGGGCGCGGGGGTGATCGGCATGGAGTACGCCTCCATGTTCGCCGCGCTCGGCAGCAAGATCACGGTGGTCGAGAAGCGGGCCGGGATGCTCGACATGTGCGACGTCGAGGTGATCGAGTCGCTCAAGTACCACCTGCGGGACCTGGCCGTCACCTTCCGGTTCGGGGAGACGGTCGCGGCGGTGGAACGCCACCCCCGAGGCACCCTGACCATCCTGGAGAGCGGCAAGAAGATCCCCGCGGACGCGGTGATGTACTCGGCGGGCCGCCAGGGCCTCACCGACGAACTCGCCCTGGACAAGGCCGGGTTGTCCGCCGACCGGCGCGGCCGGATCACGGTCGACGAGCACTACCGCACCGAGGTCCCGCACATCTACGCCGTCGGCGACGTCATCGGCTTCCCGGCCCTCGCCGCGACCTCGATGGAACAGGGCCGGGCGGCGGCGTACCACGCGTGCGGCGAGCCGGTGGACCAGATGCACAACCTCCAGCCCATCGGCATCTACACCATCCCCGAGATCAGCTTCATCGGCCGCACCGAGGACCAACTCACCGAGGACAGCATCCCGTTCGAGGTCGGCATCTCCCGCTACCGCGAACTGGCCCGGGGCCAGATCATCGGCGACTCCCACGGCATGCTCAAGCTCCTGGTCTGCCCGGAGACCCGCAAACTCCTCGGCGTCCACTGCTTCGGCACGGGAGCGACGGAGCTGATCCACATCGGCCAGTCCGTGATGGGCTGCGAAGGCACGGTCGACTATCTGGTCAACGCGGTCTTCAACTACCCGACGCTCGCGGAGTCCTACAAGGTGGCGGCACTGGACGCGACGAACAAGCTGCGCCAGATCGACCGGTTGCGGGACTGAGTCCGCCGTACGGCTGGGCCCGTCGCCGAAGGGCTCAGCCGTGCGCGGCGTAGCGTATGAACGAGGTCCAGCCGTCGCGCCCGACGGAGAAGTGAGGGTGCGTCAGGTCTTTGGAGTCGCGTACGTAGACGGCCAGTTCGGCGGCGGCGACCTCAACACAGCTGTCGCCCTGGGTGCCGCTGTAGCTGGACTTGAACCAGGCGAGTTCCGTCGTGGTCATAGCTCTCCTCGCATTCTCTCCAGCAGACCCCGCGAGTCTTGAGGGTTCAATACCGTACAGACTTTCGCCCAGCGGATCTCCTTCACGCGCCGCGGTGCCCGCCTCGCCCGACTGCTCGCCGTCGAGCGGCTCCAGGCCTGGCAGGTGTCATCCGCCGTAATCGAACGGGCCGAGCAGATCGTCGCCGAGCAACTCCCGCTGCTGTGCGGGGACTTCGGGACACCGGTGGACGGCGCGTCGGGCCGGGGCCTGCTGCTGGTCGCCGCGCTCGCCGACCGGTGGGGCGTGGAGGCGTATCCGCCGAGCGGAAAGACCATGTGGGCGGAGGCTGGCCCCCGCCCGAGCCGCGTCGGCGGGTCGTCCCCGCTCTCCCTCCCCCTGGCCGACGCGACTTAGGAGACGGGGTGTCGCGTCGGCCAGGACAGCACCCGTCCGGTTGCCGATCGCCCGGACCGCCGACATCAACGCCGACTCGCCTGCCTCCGCTGTGCGGCGAGGACCGCGGAGTGCGCAGGCCGGGCATGCCTTCCAGGACGCCCCGTCTACGGGGTCCCGGCCCGGTAGGCGGCGGCGAGCCGGACAAGGCTGTTTGTGGTCAGTCAGGTGTCCTGGGACGCCTTGGGGCGCAGCATCAGCGCCGCCATCACCGCCGTACCGACCAGCACCGCCGTCGCGATCACCGCGACGACGGTGAAGCCGTGGTCGTACGCCTGGCGGGCCCCGGTGAGGACGGCGTCGGCGGTGGACTTCGGGAGGTGCGCGACGACGTCCTCGGCGGCGGAGAAGGACTCCTCGGCCTGGGCCCGGTCCCCGGTGCTCAGGCCCGGCACGTCGGGCAGACCGGTGCGGTAGACGAGGGTCAGCGCGGTGCCGAGGACGGCGACACCGAGGCCCGCGCCGAGTTCGAAGGACGTCTCCTGGATGGCGGCGGCCTCCCCGGACCGCTCGGGCTGGGCGGCGCTCATGATCGAGTCGGCGCCCAGGGTCATCACGATCCCGGCGCCGTAACCCGCGCACAGGAGCGGCAGCAGGAGCATCCCGTAGTGCGCGGTGTCCCCCACGGCGGCGATCGCGGCGCAGGCGGCGGCGAAGAGGACCAGCGCCCCGGTGAGCGACCAGCGGTTGCCCCAACGGGCCGACGCCCAAGGCGCCGTGACCGCGCCGACCGCGTTGGCGGCGGCCAGCGGCATCAGGGAGAGCCCGGCGCGCAACGGCGAGTAGCCGCCGACCTGTTGGAACCACTGGGTGAGGAAGAAGAGGAGGGCGACATAGCTGCCGAAGCAGCCGATGACGCACAGGGTAGCGGTGGTGAAGCGGCGTTCGCCGAAGAGGGAGAAGTCCAACAGGGGCTCCGCGAGCCGTCGTTGGCGGCGCACGAAGAGGTACAGCAGCGCGGCCCCGCCGAGCGCGGTGACGGCGATCACGGTGTCCACCTCGGCGTGCTCGCCGGCCTGCTTCAGCGCGTACACCACGCCCGCGAGTCCGGTGACGGACAGCGCAACGCTGGCCACGTCCCAGCGGCGCGGCACGGGATTCCTCGACTCGGGGATGACACGGGCGCCGACGACCAGGATGACGACGATGACGGGGACGTTGACGAGGAACACCGCGCCCCAGCCCCATCGTTCGGCGACGATCCCGCCGACCAGCGGTCCGATGGTCGCGCCGACGCTGTGCGCGGAGGTCCACACGCCGATCGCGAGGGCTCGCTCCCGGTCGTCGGTGAAGACGACACGGATGATCGCCACCGTCGACGCCATGATCATCGCGGCGGCGACGCCGAGCGCGGCGCGGGCGGCGATGAGCTGCCCGGTCGATGTCGCGAAGGCACAGGCGGCCGAGGCGAGACCGAAGGCGAAGAAGCCGCTCAGCACCATCCTGCGCCGCCCGATACGGTCCCCGAGCGTCCCGCACGTCACGAGCAGGGCGGCGAGCGCCAGCGAGTACACGTCGACGATCCACAGCAACTGCGCGGCGCTGGGGTGCAGATCGCGGCTCATGCTCGGCACGGCGACATGCAGCACCGTCAGGTCGATCCCGCACAGCAGCAGACTGCCCGAGACCACGGCCAGTACCAGCCAGCGCCGGTTCGGTGCGGCGGTTTCCTTCGATGTCCGCACCGGTGCGGCCACGTCCCTGTTCAACATATCCTCAGTTTCCGTATGTATCAACGCGGGCCGCAAGTACGGTCATTACTGTCCCCTAGTACCACTCGGTATACCAATGGAGGTCAGCGGTGCGTTCCGATGTCGAGGAAACGCCGGATCACTGCTCGGTCGAGTTCGCCATGGAGATTCTCGGGGGCCGTTGGAAACTGGCCATTCTGAAACAGCTGGTTCCGGGCACTCTCCGTTTCGGGGAACTCCGGCGGGCGCTGCCGCCGATCACCCAGCGCATGCTGACCCGGCAACTGCGGGAGTTGGAGGCGGACGGTCTGGTGACCCGGACCGTCCACCGGGAGGTACCGCCACGTGTCGAGTACACGCTGACGGACATCGGCCACAGCCTGGACTCCCTCACCGAGGAGCTGGACAAGTGGGGCCGCTGGTACCGGGAGACGGTCCGGCGCCCGTCATAGCGTCGTACGGATCTCGTCGTACGCCAGTCGTGGACCGCGCGGGCGGGAACCCGGCACGGGTCGGCCGAGGTTCATGACGAACAGCGTGGAAAGCCGGCCGTCGGGAAAGAATTCACGGTTGACGCCGTCCTCGTCGAATCCGCTCATCGGTCCGGCGGCGAGGCCCGCCGCTCTGACGCCGACAAGGAAATAGGCGGCTTGCAGGGCGCCGTTCAGCAGTGCCGAGTGTTCTCTGAGAGCGGGGTCGCGGGTGAACAGGTCCATCGCTCCGGGGAATTGGGGAAACTGCTCCGGAAGTCTGCGGTGGAATTCGTTGTCGACGGCCAGGAGTGCGGTCAGGGGTGCCTCGATGGTCTTTTCGCGGTTGCTCCTCGACAGGTGGACGGCCAGCCGTGCGCGGCTTCCGGCCGAGCGCAACAGGCAGAGCCTGAGGGGTTGTTGGTTGAAGGCGGTCGGGCCGTCGCGGACGAGGTCGTGGACCGCGCGGACCGTGTCGTCGTCGACGGGTTCGCCGGTGAACCGGTCCGCGGTGAACGCCTGCCGGAACAGCAGGTCCTGGGCGGTGTCGTCCAGGACCAGCCGTCGCGTCGTCCGGATCGTCCGGGTCATAGGGGGGTCGTCGGGGTGATCGGGGCCATCGAGGTCAGAACTCGGTGAGGTTCTGGCGGAGGGTGTTGCCGTGTGTGTAGGTGGTGCGGGTGAGGCCGCGTCGCTGCAGGGCGGGCACCAGGCCGTCGGTGATCTCGGTGACCCAGCGGCGGTTCATCCGCAGGACGGGCGTCGTCAGCATGAAGCCGTCACCGCCGGCCTCCTCCATCGCCGCCCCCATCTGCTCGGCGACCTGGTCGGGCGTACCGACGAGTTCCATCGAGGAGACCAGTCCCCCGGCCGCGTCCATGACCAGTTGCCGCAGGGTCTTCCCGCTGCCCCACTGCTGGAGCTGGTCGAGCGAGCCCTGTTCGCCGTTGGTCTCCAGGCGGTACGGGAGCGGCTCGTCCAGGTCGAACCGTGCGAAGTCGATCTCGGTGAGCGCGGAGGTCTCGGCGAGGACGTCGTGGATGAACTGCGGGGAGGAGATCTCCCGCTGGTACTTCTCGCGGGCGTCCTGCTCGGTCTCGCCGAGGGTGGGCGTGACACAGAACAGCACCTTGACGTCGTCCGGGTCCCGGCCGGCCGCCTCTGCGTGGGCGCGCACCTGGTCGCGGAACTCCTTCATCCCGCTGACGCCGTTGGCGATGGCGATCACCGAGTCCGCGTTGCGGGCGGCGAAGGCCCGGCCCCTGGGCGAGGCTCCGGCCTGGGTGAACGCGGGCCGGTGCTGCGGGGAGGGCACGGTGTTGAGGGGGCCGCGCACGCTGAAGTACTTGCCCCTGAAGTGGATCGGCCGGACCTTCGTGTGGTCGGCGTAGATCCCGTTCTCCCGGTCCAGGACGACCGCGTCGGCGTCCCAGGAGTCGAACAACTGCCGTACCACGTCGACGTATTCGTCGGCCATTGCGTAGCGGTCGTCGCGCGAGGGGAGCTTGTCGAGGCCGAAGTTCTGTGCCGCGAGGTCCTCGGCGCTGGTGACGATGTTCCAGCCGAACCGCCCGCCGAGCATGCTGTCCATGGTGGAGGCCAGCCGCGCGGTCATGAAGGGCGGGTACGCCATCGTCGAGAGGGTGGCGACGATGCCGAGGTGGGAGGTGGCCAGGCCCATCGCGGCGGCCAGCGGGACAGGGTCGTGCTTGGGGACGACCATGCCCTGTTTCAGGGCGCGTTCGGAGGAGCCGCCGTAGCTCTCGGGGACCATGAGCTTGTCCTCGATGATCACGTAGTCGAAGCAGGCCCTCTCCAGCGCCTGCGCGACCTCCGTGTGGAAGCGGCCGTCCCAGGGCGAGCCTCCGGTGCCGAAGGGGCCCTGCCAGTCGTCCGGGGTGAAGTTGAAGATACAGGCGAGGTGGAACTTGCTGGTCACGGTCGTTTTCCTCCGGATCGGCGGTCGGGCCGGGTCTGGGCGAAGAGCAGCCCCCTGCCGTCGCGGACCATGGCCGTCGCCTCGTCGACGATGTGCCGCAGCAGCTTCTCGCCGAGTCCGGCGCTCGATCCCGAAGTCGACGACAGGACACCCCTGTTGGTGGTCTGGCCGACGTCGATCGGGTGCAGGTAGACGCCTGCCCGGGGCGGTGCGTCGTGGTCGGGGCGCTCGTCGGTGACGAGGTCGGGGCGCAGATGGAGCATGAGGCTGGTCTCGGTGACCCCGGCGTGCTCGGCGTGCCAGCCGGGGAACTCCGGGAGTTCCGCGTCGGTCCAGGTGTCCCGCACCAGGGACCACCAGCTGAACGCGAACACCTCGGTGTCGTCGAGGAGTCCTCGCTCGCGCACCTGGTCGATCGCCTCGAAGAGGAACGGTTCGTTCTCGTAGTGCCCGTTGACGACGACGAGGCGGGCCATGGGCAGCGCGACGAGCGCCCGCAGGGTCTCCGCGAGGTAGCGGACGAGGGTGTCGCCGCCGACGTAGACCGTGCCGGGGAAGTGCAGCCCGCCGCCGCTCTGCGGCAGGGAGCGGGCGCCGACGGCCTGGGCGGGGAGGGTGAACGCGCCGAGTTCGCGGGCGAGTTCGGCGGCCATGGCCTCGGCGAGGAGCAGGTCGACGGAGAGCGGGAGGTGCGGGCCGTGCTGCTCGATCGCCCCGATCGGCCAGACGACGGTCCGGCCCCTTACCGCGTCCGCCACTTGACTGCTCGTCAGGTCCGTGAGCGAGGTCATAACGCGGCTCCCTGGGGTTCGCCCAGGAGTTCGCGGGTCTCGGCGAGGATGCGTTCCAGGGTGTCGTACATCTCGGTGTGCAGCGCGGTGTAGACCTGCGCCACGTTCGCGCCGACGCTGAGGTAGTCGGCGACGTCCCGGCCGCTGCTCACCCCGCCGACGCCCATGACCGGCAGGTCGATGCCGCGTCGGCGCAGCTGCCAGACGGCGGCAAGGACCAGGGGTTTGAGGCCGGGGCCCGAGTAGCCGTAGACCCCGTTCAGTTCGAGGTCTCCGGTGGCCGGGGAGACGGCCGCGCCGGGGATGGTGTCGCTGAGGGTGATGGCGTCGGCGCCGCCGGCGATGGCGGCCCGGGCCCGCTCCTGGAGCCCTTCACCGACGGCCAGTTTGACGGACAGCGGCAGTGCGGTGCGGCCGCGGGTGGCGGAGGTGTAGGCGTAGACCCGGTCGGGGTTGTCGTCCTCCAGTCCGTCCTCCTCGTTGAGGCAGGAGATGCCGAGTTCCAGCGCCCGGCAGCCGGTCTTCTCGACGTCCCTGGCGAGGGCGGCGAGTTCGGTGGGGCTGTCGGCGTGGAGGGAGGCGATGACCGGCAGCCGGTCGTCGGCGAACGAGCGCAGCACGCCCAGCCAGTGGTTCACCGGCCGCTTGGAGTACGTGGTGCTGTTCAGCATGCCGACGGGCAGCCGCAGGATCCGCTCGTCGAGGCCCTGGGGAGGGTTGGGGTGAATGGTCTTGGTGACCACGGCTCCGGCGCCCTTTTCCAGGAGCCGGCGGATATTGCGTTCCTGATCCGTGAGAAGCCCGGATCCGACGATCACGGGCGTGGTCAGTGGCAGGCCGAGGATCGACAGGTCGCGCACTCGGTGAACTCCGTCCGGAGGTGTGAGGTCTGTGTGTGGGGGGGCGGACGGATGCCTAGGCGACGAGGCTCGCGCCGATCGCCTCGCGCTGGCGCTCGGTGGCGGTGAGCACGGCGTCGACGAGCAGGCTCGGCTTCTCGGTGAACTCGTCGAAGTCGACGTGCTGGACGAACCCGACGCGGTGCAGGCCCTTCAGGAGGTGGCTGGCGGACTCCACGACGGGCTGCTTGGTGATGAGGACGATGGGGCGTCCGAGGGCGGTGGCCCAGCCGAGTTCGATGTGGGTGCCGTCGGTGCGGCGCAGGATGCCGTCCTCCTGCTGGACGGGCAGCACCGGTACGAAGACGTCGCACTTCTTCATCCAGCGGAAGTCGCGCGCCGAGACCTGCTCGGGGGTGAACGCCGCGGTCTCCTCGCCGAACTTCTCGACGACGTGCGCGGAGAACACGTTCGCACCGTTCTCGGTGACCGTGCTGATCGCCGTGGTGATCGCGTCCTGTAAGTGGCCGACGAACCCGTCGGCGAGGATGGCATGTTGGATCGGCCCACCCACGAAGACGTCGAGTCCCGTGAGGAGGCCGGAGGTGAGCGCGGTCGAGTCGTCGATGGCAGGGGTCGTCGACATGAAGGTGTCTCTCCTTGGGAGGTGCAGCGGGTGTGTGCGGATGGTCAGAACGCGTCGTCGAGACGCGCGTAGCGGCCCCGGAAGAACAGCAGGGGCTCCCGCGCCTCGGCGGGCGCCTCGACCCGCCGTACGCCGGCCGTGACCACGAGGTGGTCGCCGCCTGCGTACTCGGCGTGCGGGCGGCAGTCGATCCAGGCCGTCGCGCCGGCGAGGCGGGGCGCGCCGTCCGGTGACGGGGTCCACTCGACGCCGTGGAACTTGTCGCCGCCGGAGCGCGCGAACCGCTCGCTGAGCGGCTGCTGGGCCTGCGCCAGCACGTTGACGCAGAAGGAGGCGCTGTTCCTGACGGCGGGCCAGCTCGTCGACGTACGGCTGACACACAGGACGACGCGGGGCGGGTCGAGGGAGAGCGAGGAGAAGGACTGGCAGGTGAAGCCGACGGGCCCGGCCGGTCCCATCGCGGTGATCACGGTGACGCCGGAACAGAACCGCCCCAGTGCGTCGCGGAAGTCGTCGGAGGTGACGTGGTCCTGGACTGCTGCGATGGTGCTCTCGCCTGCCAAAGCTCTGTCCTCTCGGGCCGTACAGCCAGGTCGGATACGAAAAGCTCACGCCGCATCACTGTTGGTGACGACTGCAAGTCTGCCCTAGCCGATTGAATCCGACAACAATCCAGCTCTTGGTGATAAAGATCCTGCCATCATGAGGTCATGGTGATGGATACCGACAGAATCGACGAGGCGGACTGTCTGGACGCGCTTGACCGGCGGATCGTGGCCGCGCTTCAGATCAGTCCCCGGGCCGGGGTGGCGGAAGTGGGACGCATCCTCGGCGAGCACGAACGCGCGGTCGCGCGGCGCGTCCAACGGCTCCTGGACACCGGTGTGATGCGCTGCACCGCCGAGTACGACCCGCTGCTCTGCGGCCTCGGACGCACACTCCACCTGCGGCTGAGGACGACCGCGAGCTGTCCGGAAAGCAGCACCGCGGGATTGGCAGCGCGCCCCGAGGTGCTTAACGTCGCCGCTGTGGGCGGAGGGGCCGGCCACCTCTGGTGCGAACTGCTGGTGGAGTCCCGGTCGTCGCTGTACTCCCTGACGGCGGACGGCGTCCCCGGCCTGCCCGGGATCGACGTGCTCAGCGCCCACATCACCCTGCGCCCGTTCCGCGACGAGTCCGAGTGGCATGTCCCCGTGCTGACCGAGGAGGAGGTGAAGCGCTTGCGGGCGAGTCTGGCCCAGCCGCTGCCCGGCCCCACCCAGCCCTACGCCCTCACGCCCGGCGACGCCCGTGTCGCCGACGCCCTGAAACGCAACGCGCGCGTCAGCCTCACCGAGCTCGCCGCCGAGCTCGGCTTCTCCACCGCCACGGCCGGCCGCCGGGTCGCCGCGCTGCTGGAGCGCCGGGCGGTGCGCCTGCGTACGGTCGTCGACCCGGCCCTGCTGGGCCGCCCGGTGCACGCGCGGGTCCAGCTGAAGGTCCACCCGGCCGGCATCGAGAGCGTCGGCACCACCCTGTCCGCCGGCCCCGACGTACGGTTCTGCGCCGCCGTCACGGGCCGGTACAACCTGCTCGCGGACGTCTGTGTGGCGGACGAGACGAAGCTGTACGGCTTCGTCGTCGACACCCTCGGCTCGCTGCCGCACATCCTCGACTCCGACACCGAGATCGTCAGGCGCCTCCCGCTCACGAACGACACGCCCCCCTGAAGCCCCCCCCCCCCACGACCCTGGGAGCCTCCTTGGCCACGCCGCCGAAAGCCACGCACATCTTCGTCACCGGAGGTGTCGTCTCCTCGCTCGGCAAGGGTCTGACGGCCTCCAGCCTGGGCATGCTCCTCAAGGCGCGCGGCCTGCGTGTGGTCATGCAGAAGCTCGACCCGTATCTGAACGTGGACCCGGGCACGATGAACCCCTTCCAGCACGGCGAGGTCTTCGTCACCGACGACGGCACCGAGACCGACCTGGACATCGGCCACTACGAGCGTTTCCTGGACCGCGAGTTGGACGGCTCGGCCAATGTCACCACCGGCCAGGTGTACAGCGCGGTGATCGCGAAGGAGCGGCGGGGCGAGTACCTCGGGGACACGGTCCAGGTCATCCCGCACATCACCAACGAGATCAAGCACCGCGTCCGCCGTATGGCGACGGACGAGGTCGACGTGGTGATCACGGAGGTCGGCGGCACGGTCGGCGACATCGAGTCGCTGCCTTTCCTGGAGACGGTCCGGCAGATCCGGCACGAGGTGGGCCGGGACAGGGTGTTCGTGGTCCACATCTCGCTGCTGCCGTACATCGGCCCGTCGGGCGAGCTGAAGACGAAACCCACCCAGCACTCGGTGGCCGCGTTGCGGAACATCGGCATCCAGCCGGACGCGATCGTGCTGCGCTGCGACCGTGAGGTACCGGTGGCGATCAAGCGCAAGATCTCGCTGATGTGCGACGTGGACGAGTCCGCGGTGGTCGCCTGCCCCGACGCCCGCTCGATCTACGACATCCCGAAGACGGTCCACGGCGAGGGCCTGGACGCGTATGTCGTCCGCAAGCTGGACCTGCCGTTCCGGGACGTGGACTGGACGACCTGGGACGACCTCCTGGACCGTGTCCACCGCCCCGACCACGAGGTCACGGTCGCGCTGGTCGGCAAGTACATCGACCTCCCGGACGCCTATCTGTCGGTGACGGAGGCGCTGCGGGCGGGCGGCTTCGCCCATCGGGCACACGTGCGGATCAAGTGGGTGACCTCGGACGAGTGCACGACCCCGGCGGGGGCGAAGGAGCAGCTGGCGGACGTGGACGGCGTCTGTGTCCCCGGCGGGTTCGGCGACCGGGGCGTGCCGGGGAAGGTGGAGGCGATCCGGTACGCCCGCGAGAACAAGGTCCCGCTGCTGGGCCTGTGCCTGGGCCTCCAGTGCGTCGTCATCGAGGCGGCCCGCAACCTGGCCGGCATCCCCGACGCGAACTCCACCGAGTTCGACGCGGCCACCGCCCATCCGGTCGTCTCGACGATGGCCGAGCAGCTCCATGTCGTCGCGGGCGACGGCGACCTGGGCGGCACGATGCGGCTCGGCCTGTACCCGGCCGTCCTGGCCGAGGATTCGCTCGTGCGTGAGGTGTACGACGGGAGGGAGCGCGTCGAGGAGCGGCACCGGCACCGCTACGAGGTCAACAACGCCTACCGCGCCGAACTGGAGAAGAAGGCGGGCCTGCTGTTCTCGGGCACGTCCCCGGACGGCAGACTGGTGGAGTACGTCGAGTACCCGCGCGACGTCCACCCCTACCTGGTCGCGACCCAGTCCCACCCGGAGCTGCGCTCCCGCCCGACCCGCCCGCACCCGCTGTTCGCGGGGCTGGTGAAGGCGATGGTGGAGCGGGCGAGGGGTGAGGTGTTCCATGAGGCGGGCCCTCTGACGCTGTGCCCCGAGGCGAGCCCTCTGTAAAGCAGCCGGACTCTCCCGTGCCCGTCACCAGGGTGCGGCCGTCGGGGCGGAACGACGCCGTCGTGACCTCCGACCCGCCCTCGGTGATCCGGGCTGTCGGGCACCCTGGTTACCGTGTATCCGTTCACGAGCAACGAGGTGGTCCCGACATGGAGGGTGGAAGCACGGCTTGACGTGTGATACAAGATCGTCGCCGCGAGCCGCGAGCCGCGAGCCGCGAGCCGCGAGCCGCGAGCCGCGAGCCGCGAGCCGCTGACCGGCTGGAGGAGCGGGTTTGTTAGAGGCGGGTGCCTTGTCCGGTAGCCGACCTCTTCGCGTGCCCATAGGGGACGACGCCCACCGGTGGAGCACCTTCCACGGCGAACGAACCCTCGTCGTGGCCGCCCGCACGGTCACTTCGACCGTACGCGTCCTCGAAACGCTCCCGGCGCTGCTGCGCGGCGACCACCGCGTCACCGTCGTCTTCGCGCACGACCCCACCTCGGCCTTCGACTCCGGCGTCCTCACCCTCCTGCGCGACGCCGGATGCCGCGTCATGCCATGGGAGCAGTTGGCGGAGGCGGCCCCGGATCTCATCCTGTCCGCCAGCGAGAACATCGACGTGCCGGAGGGCGACTGCCCCGTCCTCGTGCTGCCGCACGGCGTGGGGTTCCAGAAGCTCGTCCCGGACTCGCGCGGCCCGCACGAGCGACTGTCCGGCGTCGTCCCGGACTCCCTGCTCGAATCCGGCCGGGCCTGGCTGGCCGTCTCGCATCCGTCGCAGGAGGAGCAGCTGCTCGCCACCCACCCGAAGGCTGCGGGACGCACTCTCCTGGTGGGCGATCCCTGTCTCGACGAGCTGCTGAGCAGCGGGCCGATGAGACCGGCCTACCGGGAGGCACTGGGTGTCCGGGAGGACCAGAAGCTGGTCATGGTGAGCTCGACCTGGGGACCGACCTCCCTCCTGGGGACGCAGCCGGACCTCCCCGCCCGCCTCCTCGCCCAGCTCCCCTACGACGACTACAAGGTCGGCGCGATCGTCCACCCCAACGTCTGGTCGGCGCACGGCTCCTGGCAGCTGCGCACGTTGCAGGCGGCCGCGCTGGACGCCGGTCTGCTGCTGATGCCCGCCGTGCACGCCTGGCGCCCGGCCCTCGTCGCGGCCGACGTCCTGGTCGGCGACCACGGATCGGTCAGCCTGTACGGCGCGTCCCTGGGTACGCCGCTGCTGCTCGCCGCGTTCGGCACCGACGCGGTGCCGGGCACCGCCGTCCACGCCATGGCGGACCTGGCGCCCCGGCTCGACCCACGCGGAGACCTGCACGAACAGATCGAGGACGCCGTACGCGAGCACACACCCGAGCGCTATACGCCGGTCGCCGCGCGGGCCTTCGCCGAACCCGGCCACGCCCTGGCACGCCTCCGCACCGCCCTCTACCGCCTGCTCCGGCTCCCCGAGCCCGACACAGCGCCGCCGCACCCGCTCGCCGTACCCCTGTCCGAACCGCCCACCGCGCCGGTCACCTCCTGGCGGGTGACCACCGAGGTCGGCGAGGACGGCGGCGGGCCGACCGTCGCCGTACGGCGTGTTCCGGCAGCCGTAGCCGGATACGCCGGTGAGGCACCCGACGGTCCCACGCTCTTCTCCCATCTCGCCTGCACGGACGACGAACGCGACGGGCGAGTGGCCACGAGCGCCTCGGCGATCGTCCGGCGCCGGACGGACCCGACGACCGCCGGTGCGCTGCGGTGGATCCAGGACACGCTCGCGCGGCTCCCGGGAAGTCTCCTGGCCGTGTCGGACGTACGAGGACAGGCCTGCCTCGCCGGGCTCCGGGACGGCCGGGTCGTGGAGGCGACCGCCACCGGAGGAGCCCGGGATCCGGGGGTGTTGGCCTCGGTCGTGTACGCCGCCCTACGTGCGGGCCTCCCGATGGACGGCTCCTCCGTCACGGTGCGAGTGGGCGATCTGCGGGAGGAGGACGTCGTCCTGTGCCTCCGCCCGGGCGGCGCTCACTGAACACCCACGGCCCTCAGTGGCCGACGTCCGGGGCATCCTCGCTGTCCAACTCGTCCAGGCGCTGCCGCAGTTCCCCCGCCGCCGGGTTGCCGTCACGCTCGTAGATCTCCAGCGCCTCGGTGAGGTGGCCCCGTACCAGGGCCGTGTCGGCGCCGGTCCGTTGCGCGATGCCGGCAAGCCCCACCAGGGCTTCGACCGCGTAGTGCGTCGCGTCCCGGTCCCGCAGGATCCCGACCGCCTCCTTCAAGTCCCGGTCCGCGGCCTCCGTTTCGCCCAGGCGATCGCGTACGAGGCCGATCGCGGCCAGTGCCCGGGCCGCCATCCGCACATCCGGCTCCTCGTCGGCCAGCAGGTCGTCGTGAGCCCGGCGCAGTACGGCCAGCGCCTCGGTGTGCTCCCCGCCGACGGACAGCGCGCTGCCGAGGAAGACGGCGGCGATGGCCGCTCCTCGTGCTTCCCCGGCCTGTTCGTTGAGGGCGAGGGAACGCCGGTACGCCGCCGCCGCGTTCTCGGGATCTTGCCGGTCCAGGTACCGGCCCTGGAACTCCATGACGGAGGCACGCAGTACGAGGTCGTCGACCGTCTCGGCGAGCCGGAGGGCCTGCTCCAGCTGGGTGCGCGCCTCGTCGTGCCGGTCCAGGTCCATCAGCGGGCGGGACAGCAGGCTGCGCAGCCGAGCCTCGGCCGCCCGGGCATCGGCGGCCGTCCGATCCGACTCCGCCGCGGCCGCCGCGGCCTTCGCGCCCAGTTCCAGCGACTCCCGCCAGGTGTCGAGGTAACGGCGGTGCAGGAACAGGGCCGTGAACGCCTCGGCCAGCTGCCAGACCAGAGTGTGCCGCCCGTGCCGGGAGGCTGCGCGCAGAACGCCCAGGATGGCGGCACGCTCGGTGTCCAGCCATACGAGCGGTGCCGGACCGTCGGGGGCGGCGAAGGGGTTGTTGGCATCACGGAGGAGTGCGGACAGGTCGGCGATCCGCTTTCTCTTCCTCTTGATCGCCCGGTCGGCGAACGCGGTCAGGACGAGGTAGTGGGTGCCCACCCGCCCGATCAGTTCCGCTTCCCCGGTCGCGGGCTCCTCCTGGTTCGCGTGCTCCCGGGCGTGCAGCCGGATCAGGTCGTGCAGGACGTAGCGGTTGTCCTGCTCCCGCTGTACGAGGCCTGCTGCCGCGAGTACCCGCAGCAGCCGCTTGGCCACCCGCGTGTCGACATCGGCGGCGACCGCGGCCACCCCGGCATCGAAACGGCTGGTGGGCAGCCAGCCGAGAAGACGGTAGAGCCGGGCCGCGTCAGGTGGCAGGAGCCGGTAGGAAGGACCCAGGGCGGCGGACACGGAGAGCTCCTCGGCAGGCAGGGACAGTCCGGCCAGCCGGTCCGTCTCGTCGGACAGTTCCTCCACCAGCTCGGCCGTGGTCAGACCCTCCTCGGTCCTGAGCCGGGCCGCCGCGATCCGCAGGGCGACGGGCAGTCCGCCGCACAGCTCCACCAGGTGCCTGGCGGCGGTCCGGTCGGCGTCCACGGCCGTCGGGCAGAGGTCCGCCAGCAGGGCCAGACCGCCGTGCTCGTCGAGCGGTTCGAGGCCGATCGGTGTCGCGTCGTCCTGAACCACCAGCTCGCCCAGCTTCCCGTGAGCCGTGACCAGTACCCCGCTGCCGGGCCCCTTCGGGATGAGCGCGCGAACGTGGGCGGGCTCGGTCACGTCGTCGAGCACGAGCAGGATGCGCAGGTCGGCGGAGCAGGACCGGAACAGGTTGGCGCGCGCCTCGACGGTTCGCGGCATGGCGTCCTCTCCGACGCCCAGGGCGGTCAGGCACATGGCCAGCGCCTCGCTGACGTCCGTGGTGTCCCTCCGGACCGCGGGCGTCAGCGCCGACCGGTCACGCAGATCGGCGAAGGGCACGTACAGCTGACCGTCCGGATAGAGGTCCTGAACCGTCTCCGCGAACCGGAGGGCCGTCGCGGTCTTTCCGACGCCGGAGACCCCCGAAACCACCGCGAGGTCGACGCGGTCGGAGCCGGTCAGGGCCGCGGCGAACGTCTGGCGCAGCTTGTTGATCTCCTTGCCCCTGTTGACGAACTCATAGGTCCGTGCGGGCAGTTGGTTCGGCCGCGGTCTCGTCCCCGCCGGTACGGGCACCGGCGCCGGAACGGTGAAGGTGATGTCACCCACGATGTGCGCGCCTTGGAAGGAGTGACCGTGATGCACGCCGCCGCGGACCGAACTGACGTACGTGACCGGTGCGTCCGGCGCCAGTTCGGCGATCAGCCGCGCCAGCTCCCCGGGAGCCTCCGGGTCGTCCTGCAGAACGCGCAGGAGACGCTCACGCAGCTGCTCCTCGACACGTTCGACGGCCCGCTCGTCCCCGTCCGCGCGGGCACGCGCCAACTCGTCGCTGTCGGCCTGGAGTTCGCCCTGTGGGTCCTCGTCCACGCCACGTCGCCGGAACCACCGGGCGAGTCTCAGCTTGGCCTGCTCCCACGACTCCGTCACCATCAGCCCGGTCAGAGCCGTCACCGCCGTCGCCGCGAGTGCCGTCAACTCGGCTTCCACTGAGCCCCCTTCGTACCCGGTGCCCCTGCGGGGCGGTCGGGTCCAACCGTAAGGAGATCTTGGCCGCTTGCCCAGTCACGCCCCGTCTGTGGGTGTGGCCGCAACTGGTGTCGCGTTCCAGCCGAACGTCTGCACCGCGTCGACGAGGCCGTCGAGCGCCCCGGAGTCGCTGCGGGACCAGTGCAGCAGTACCCATCGGATGCCGCCCGGGCCGAACTCACTCACCGCAATCGAGCAGACACAGTCCGATCCGGACCCGTGCCCAGGCTCACCTGGTACCGAGCCGCCCAGGAATCCGGCACCGCCCCGTCTACCGTCGCCCGACAGCTCGGACTGCGCCTGACCTACGACCATGAAACACGGATGGTGCTGGCCGAAACCCGGCCAGCACCATCCATGTACATAAAGAATGTGTCCGAGGGGGGACTTGAACCCC